>JBGUUF010000613.1:0-5198 GCA_045133435.1 Acutalibacteraceae bacterium | reverse complement strand
CATCGCCCGGCAACGGGTTACAACAGCGGGACATCTTTATCTGACAGTTGTCGATGCCCTCAACGCGCACACCGAGGTCTTTTTTGCGCGCCCTGCGTTCGTCCTCGCTGAACGAGCGCATCTTGACAGGCTCCACAGGCTTGATTATCAGACGTGAATAATCCTCGCGCAGACGCGGCATTATCTTTGACATCAGAATGCCGCCGTAGCCTATCGCCGCGTAGAAATCATCTATCGAATCTATGCGTGATTTGCGCGCCTGCTCAGTCATAAATTCCTCATATTTATCCTCGGGAATTATCATGCCCGCGCGCTTCATCTCGCGTTCAAATTCCGCGCGACCCTCCACGATATTTTCGGAACGGCGCTCGTTTTTGAACCACGAGCGTATCTTATTTTTAGCCTCGCTGGTGCAAGCCATCTTGAGCCAGTCGCGGCTCGGTCCGTTAACGATCTCCTTGGTGGTCTGAATCTCAACCACGTTGCCCGTCTGCAATTCGGTGTTGATGGGCACTATCTTGCCGTCTATTTTCGCGCCTATCATGCGATGACCCACCTGGCTGTGAATGGCATAGGCGAAGTCGATGACCGTGGCACCTGTCGGCAGTACCTTCAAATCGCCGCGCGGAGTGAAAACATAAATTTCGTCGGGCATGATGTCGTCCTTGATGACAGTGATAACATCGGTGCTGTCGCTGTCCATCTGATTTTCAATCATCTTGCGGATCCACGAAACTGTGTTTTCAAACACGACCTTGCCGCCCTCGGCAGCCGAGCCTGTTTTATATTTCCAATGCGCCGCAACACCGTATTCGGCGGTGAGATGCATGTCTTTGGTGCGTATCTGCACCTCAAAGGGCACAGCATTGGCATTCGGGTCGTCGCTCTTGCGAAGCACAGTGGTGTGCAGCGACATGTAGCCGTTGGACTTCGGCATGGTGATGTAGTCCTTGAAGCGGTTCGGAAGGGGCGTGTATGTAGTATGCACCACGCCGAGAGCCGCATAACATTCCGCCACGGTGTCAACGATAACGCGCACCGCGTAGATGTCATAAATATCCTCAAAGCTCTTGCCCTGCATTATCATCTTGTGATAAATGCCGTTGACCGACTTCACGCGCCCCGACATGACAACATCGGGAATATCCACGACCAGCTTTTCGCGAAGCTCATTCTTGATGCTCTCCAAAAATGCCTCGCGGTTTGACTGCTGCTCGGAAAGGCGGTCGCAAATCTGCTTGTAGCCCACCGGGTCAAGGTATCGCAGAGAAAGATCCTCCAGTTCCTCCTTGACCTGACGAATGCCCATTCTATGAGCCAGCGGAGCAAAAATCTCCATTGTCTCGCGGGCGATGTCGCGTTGTTTTTGGGGGTACATGGCGCTGAGCGTGCGCATGTTATTCAGTCGGTCAGCAAGCTTGATGATAAGCACGCGGATGTCCTTGTTGGTGGCGATGAGCATACGGCGGACGTTCTCCGCCTGATGCTCTTCCTTGGTCTTGAAGCCGATCTTGCTCAGCTTGGTAAGACCGTTGATTATCTGAGCGACCGTGCTTCCGAATTCTTTTTCTATCTCTTCAAGCGTAACGGGAGTATCCTCGACAACGTCGTGCAGCAGTGCCGACACCACGCTGTCGGTATCCATACCGAGCGACACGAGAATATCCGCTACCGAAATGGGGTGAACTATGTAAGGTTCGCCCGACTTGCGCTTCTGACCGGCATGAGCCTTGTTGGCAAAGAGATAAGCCTTCTCAATCGCTTTCATGTCATAATCTTTGCCGCTCTGCAAAATATTCTTCACCAGTTCATCATATGTGTGATACTTCTCAACAACATTATCGGTATAATCGCGCTCCTTGAAGCCCTCCATGTTTTTTTCAACGGAGTCATTTGCCATATAGTTCCCTCCTCAACCTCAATATTTATAGTTAAAGAATCAAATATTTGAATACCCCGCCAAAATGGCTGTGGGGGTGTTTTCTAATGCTATTTTTTCATTCGTGCTGACGTTGGGTGCAGACGATACTTTTATCATCGTGCCGTCGTTTTCGTATTCTATAAGTCCGCCCTCTTTGAGTATCTGCAATGAGGTCAGCAGTTTGGCGTGGCTGATGCCCATATGCTTCATGCGGCAGCTCAATACGTCCTCGCCGCCGCGATAACCTTTGACCGCGGTGCGGTAAACTGCGCCGACTTCGCCGCGTGACGGACGGAGAAGCGTCATGTCCTCGTCGGAAAGCTGCTCGCCGCGCATCAGACATTCATAGATATGTCTGCCGCAGCTTATCTCTTCAAAATGAGTCTCCGAAAGCCGCATATCGCGTATCACGGCGGTAAGGCTCTCGCGCTCACGGAATATCGTTTTATCCAGCGTCACGGCAATGTCAACAGTGTCGCCGACATTAAACGGAAAATCCTCAGTTGCGGTGGAAAACTTCATCGCGCTGATGATATTTCCGTCGCGCTCCATAGTTATCTTCTGATGCTTGCCACCCGCCGCGCCGAAGATATTTGTAATTTTAAGCCCCATTACGGCTATCACGGGAGTGGGATTGTCCGTGCCGAAGGGTTCGAGCAGCTCTGCCGCGCCGTGAAGCTCAAGCGTTATCATGCTCGGCGGGAGCTGGCAGTCTATGTTCAAAGTCGGTGCAGGCATACGCGGGAATTCGCGCGCGGCGTATTCGTTTATAGCTCTGCGGAAATCGTCAATATTTTCTGTATTCAAGCTAAGACCCGCCGCAAGTGTGTGACCGCCGAAGCCTGTGAGCAGTTCCGAGCACGCCGAGATCGCGTCGTAAAGCGAGAAGCCCTCTATGCTGCGTCCCGAGCCTTTTGCGCTGTCGCCCTCATACGATATGACGATGCACGGCTTGCCGTAGCGTTCGCACATGCGTGAAGCGAAAATGCCCATAACGCCGCGATTCCAGCCGTCGCCTGCGATAACCAGCACGCGGTCATAAAGCCATTGAGGATTTTGCCGGATCAATTCGGCGGCTTCGCGGCTTATTATCTGTTCGATAGTCTGGCGCTCTTTGTTTTCGTTGGTGAGCTGCTCGGCAATTTCAATTGCCTCGTCCTCATCCTCCGAGAGCATGAGCCGCACCGCACGTTCAGCACTGCCCAAACGCCCTGCCGCGTTTATGCGGGGAGCTATGATAAACGCCACACTGGACGACGTGATGTTTTTGTTGGCAAGGCCCGCCATTTCCATCAGCACTTTAAGACCAACGCGCTCGGAATTCTGAAGCATGTCAAGTCCGATGCGCACCAGCCTGCGGTTTTCGCCCGTGAGACTTACCACGTCTGCAATCGTGCCGAGCGCGACCAGATCACCACAATTCTCGATGATAGCCATGCTGTCGCCCTCAAGTGCGCATAAAAATTTAAAAGCAACGCCCACTCCCGCATACTCAGTGAAGGGACATTTGCTTTCGTGTCGGTGGGGATTCACCACAGCCACCGCATTTGGGAGTTTCTCCCCCTCGCAGTGGTGGTCGGTTATCACCACATCAATTCCAAGTGAATTGGCATAGTCCACCTCTTCGATCGCGGAAATGCCGTTGTCTACGGTGATTATCAGCTTAACACCGTGCTCATGCAGCTTATCAACTGCGGCGCAGTTCAGACCGTAGCCCTCTCCGTCGCGGTCGGGTATATAAAACATAACATCCGCATCGTTTGACTCGAGATAAGAATACACGATGGATGTCGAGGTCACACCGTCAACGTCATAATCGCCGTAAACAGCTATCTTTTCAAAATTATCAATAGCGGTGCGCACGCGCTTTACCGCCTTATCCATGTCAATTATGCTGAACGGGTCGATGAATTCGGCACAGTCGTCCTCGATACCGAGCATATCGGATATTTCCGCATCAGAGCAGAATCCGCGTGATGAGAGAAGATGCGCAGTAAATCCGTCAATTCCGAAACGCTGAGCAATTTTGCGTGAAAGCTGTTTATCTGATTTTGCGATACACCAGCGGCGAAACGACATTGGAATTCATCTCCTTTGATAAAATTCATTACTGCCCCGCAGCCTGTCATTGCCGCAAGACAAAACACAATAATATTGTCTATTTATTATTATAGTATCATACCATAATAATGATTTTTTTTCAAGGAATATTTTACGCAATTTTTAATAGAATTTGCGGTATCCGCAAAAAGATTTGCAGATTTACCGATTCGGCAATCAAATGCCGATAAATAAACGGCTTAAAGGGATAAAATTATAGATACATCACTTCCGAAATTAGAGTGTGTATACGTTTATGTGAACACGCTCTAAATAATGTAAAGATAAAAACGACCATTCAATCTAATTAATTGGATGATCGTTTCTCATATTTTTTAATGCTGCACATTCCCGCCAATATTGAAGATACGCTCGGTGTTTTTCCTCGCGTTTTCAATCAGCTCATCCTCCGCGACATTCATGTATTTCGCGAGGTCCTTTGCTACATATTTGATATTCTGAGGCACGTTCGTTCTCGACAGTCCCGCCACATTTTGCGGTGTCAGATACGGCGCGTCAGTCTCGATCAATATTCTGTCGAGCGGGATCATCCCCACTGCTTCGCGCAATGCCTTGGCGCGGCGGTCATCGCATATCCAGCCTGTAATGCCAATCGAAAATCCCATCGAGAGATATTTGCTCAAAGTCGCCTTGTCGCCCGTAAAGCAGTGCACTACGGATTTTTGGCAGATATCGGGGTGTTTCTTAAAGCGCTTGATAAAATCCTCCGACGCCATGCGTTCATGCAGAAAAAGCGGCTTGTTAAGCTTCTCGGCGAGAACGATGTGCTTTTCAAAGCAGCGTATCTGATTTTCGCGCGTTGAAAACATCCTGTCGTAATCCAGACCACACTCCCCTATCGCCACGATTTTCTCGTTTTCCCTCACCAGCTTTTCGATGAGTTCAAAATCCTCCTGCCTTGCGGAATCGGCATTGTGGGGATGGGGCAGATTATAATATGAAGTGCAACAGAAGTGTGTAAAAAAATAGACATCATGAGATTCCAGTGGTAAAATGTAAGTGCTACCAAACATTTAGGAAGGAAAAACATGATGTCATACACGCATTTTACCATAGAGGAAAGAAAAAGTCTACAAGAATTTAAAAAAGAGGGTCTGAGTATCCGAGAAATGTCAAGGAGATTAGACCGAAGCCCATCATCAATCAGTCGAGAATT
>JBGUUF010000612.1:0-2083 GCA_045133435.1 Acutalibacteraceae bacterium | reverse complement strand
TTACAATGTATATGATTTGATCGACGGCATGAAGGGCAAACGCTTTGCATTTGAAGAAACCACCTATCTTTTGCTGTTTGGTGAGCTTCCGAACGAAAAGCAGTTTGAGCGCTTTAAGGATGTAATGTCAAATTTCAGCCGTCTTTCCACAGCCTTCACACGCGATGTTATCATGAAGGCTCCGAGCGAAAATATTATGAACGGTCTCCAGAGAAGCCTTCTGACACTGTATTCATATGACGACAATCCCGAGGATATTTCTGCGGCAAATGTGCTCAGACAATCAATGCAGATCATCGCAAAGATGTCGGTAATGGCGACATATCTTTATCATGCCTATCGTCATATAAAGCTGGATGAGAATTTGGTTATCAAAAATCCCAAAAAAGAATATTCCACAGCAGAAAACCTGCTTTATATGCTCCGTCCGAGCGGCGAATTTACCGAACTTGAAGCCAAGGTGCTCGATGTTGCACTTGTGCTGCATGCAGAGCATGGCGGCGGTAATAACTCGACATTTACCGCCCATGTGGTCACATCTTCCGGCACGGATACATATTCCGCACTCTCTGCCGCAATAGCATCCCTCAAGGGTTTCCGTCACGGCGGTGCAAACCTCAAGGTCAAGCACATGATGGAGGACATCATGTCTCACCTCAATAACTGGGAGGATGAGGACGAAATTCGCGAATACCTCATTAAGATACTGAATAAAGAGGCGTTCGATAAGACGGGACTTATCTACGGTATCGGTCACGCAGTCTATACCGAATCCGATCCGCGCGAAGTCATTTTGAAGGAGTATGCCAAGAAGCTCGCGGGCGCAAAGGGAAGAGAGAAGGAATTCGAGCTGTACGACCGCATAGAGCGTATTGCCAAAGAAGCTATCGCACAGCACAGACATCTCTTTAAGCCGATATGCGCCAATGTTGACTTCTACAGCGGCTTCGTTTATGACATTCTCGGTATTCCCGAGAGCCTGTTCACTCCGATATTTGCCGTGTCCAGAATGTCCGGCTGGAGTGCTCACCGTCTGGAGGAAGTCATAAATAAGGGTAAGATTATCCGCCCAGCTTATAAATATGTAGGTGTTCATAAGGAATATCGCTCAATGGATTTGAGAAAAAAATAAAATAAAGATACTCGAGTAAAGGATGATAAATTCATGGAAAAAATTAAGATGGTAACTCCGCTGGTGGAGATGGACGGCGACGAAATGACCCGCGTTATCTGGAAGATGATAAAGGATATTCTGATCCTTCCTTATGTCGATTTGAAGTCGGAATATTACGATCTGGGTCTTGTGCACAGAAACGAAACCGATGACAAGGTCACATTTGAGAGTGCTGAGGCTACAAAGAAATACGGTGTTGCTGTTAAGTGCGCTACAATTACCCCCAACGCGGCAAGAATGACAGAGTACGACCTCAAGGAGATGTGGAAGTCCCCCAACGGCACTATCCGCGCTATCCTCGACGGCACAGTTTTCCGTTCACCGATTTTGGTAAAGGGCATCACACCCTACATTCCCACATGGAAAAAGCCTATCTGCATCGCCCGTCACGCATACGGCGATGTATATAAGAATACAGAAATGGTCGTTGAAGCAGGCTCCAAGGCAGAGCTTTGCGTGACCAAGCCCGACGGCACAGAGGAAAGAAGTCTCATCCACAATTTCGCAACTGACGGTATAATCCAGGGTCTGCACAATCTCGATAAGAGCATCGGTTCGTTCGCCAGAGCATGCTTCAATTACGCTCTCGACCAGAAGCAGGACATCTGGTTCGCAACCAAGGACACCATCAGCAAGAAGTACGACCATCGCTTCAAGGATATTTTCCAGGAAATTTACGATAACGAATATAAGGCTAAGTTTGAAGCTGCCGGAATCGAATATTTCTACACACTTATTGACGACGCTGTTGCCAGAGTTATCCGCAGCGAAGGCGGCTACATTTGGGCATGCAAGAACTACGACGGCGACGTTATGAGCGATATGATCGCCACAGCATTCGGTTCGCTCGCAATGATGACCAGCGTGCTCGTATCTCCCGACGGAGTTTATGAATACGAAGCTGCTCAC
>JBGUUF010000611.1:0-1630 GCA_045133435.1 Acutalibacteraceae bacterium | reverse complement strand
CATCGCCTATATCTGCGAGAATCTTGTCAAACACCGAAATTCGGCTGTTGTCGCCTGCGGGAATCATCATGCCGCACATGGTCATCGCTGTAAGCAGGCCTAAGGTTTTTAGCGTGACCGTCTTACCGCCCGTGTTCGGGCCTGTGATCATCAATGTATCGAATTCGCCGCCCAGTCTAATATCTGACGGAACTACCTTGTTTTTGTCAATAAGCGGATGTCTCGCCTTTTTCAGGTCGATAACACCGTCTGCCGACACCACGGGCAGAGATGCCTTCATATCATACGCGAGATTTGCCTTGGCAAAGAGCAGATCAAGTTCGATCAGCGTGTTGTAGCTCGCGATTATCATATCTGCATTCTCGCCGCACTCTGACGAAAGCGCCGTCAGAATACGCTCTATCTCCTCCTGCTCCTTGCCTTTGAGCAGGCGAATGTCGTTGTTTGCCTCGACTACGCCCATCGGCTCGATAAATACCGTCGCGCCCGACGATGAGGTATCATGCACCAAACCTGCGACCTGTCCGCGAAATTCCGCCTTGACGGGAACCACGAATCGACCGTCACGCATAGTGACGAGCGCATCCTGCAAATATTTCTGATATGTGGCAGAGCGAATCATCTTATCAAGTTGTTCGCGCACACGGTTCTCCGCGCTCTTGATTTTGCGGCGGATGTCGAAAAGCTCGGCAGAAGCGCGGTCGCTCATTTCATCCTCGCTGAGTATAGAAGTCGTGATTTTTTCTTCAAGTGAACGGTGCGGGGCAAGCGTCATAAACAAGCCGTCCAGCGATGTGGAGACACCTTCACAATGACTGCGCCACTCTCTGAGCATACGCACCATGCGGAGAACTGAGGCGATACGCAAAAGCTCGCTCATTGACAGCACCGCGCCCGACTGCGCCCTGCGAAGCTGGTTGGCGACATTTGACACGCCGCCGAACGACGGTGTACCGAAGCGTCCTGCAAGCATATGCGCGTCGGAGGTCTGAGTGAGCATTTCATGCACCTTGTTTAGATCTGTCTGCGGCTCTATTTGTCTCGCCATGTCGGCGGTATCAGCGCAGGAGCATTTAGCCGCGAGCATCTCCAGCACCTTGCTGAGTTCCAAAACTCTATAATCTCTGTTATTATCCATATTTTCTCCGGGTTTCTATATATTTTAATTTTTACATGTTATTCATTTTATCAACCAGTTCAACACTTTTTGCGGTCATCTCCACCCATGACGGCTTGAATCCGCATTTCATCGCGTTTCGTGCCGACTTGATATTCGACCACGCCGCGCAGTAAAACGGCACCTTTCCGCGCTCCATTATTTCAAATGCAAGCCGCGACGTTAATGCCGCCGCTATGCCGTTTCTGCGGTATGCTGGCAAGACATCGACGCCGATCTGCCACATGCTGTCGCAGTCCGCCGAACATCCCGCCAATCCGATCAGCTTTTCGCCATCGAATGCTCCCACTGCCAACACATCGAGAAGCTTTCGCTTTTCACACAATGCGTTGCTCCACTCGGGCAGATAATACTCCGCGAAATCCTCGGGATGCATCACGCGAAGCTCATAATGGCAGTCAATTGGCTTCATAATATCGGGGTCGGGCAGATAATATTCTGCCATAAAACAGA
>JBGUUF010000610.1:0-4874 GCA_045133435.1 Acutalibacteraceae bacterium | reverse complement strand
GTGATAATTAATCGGCGTTGGGGGCAGGCTGGGGTCAAGCTGGGGTCAAGCCACAAATAAAAAATAGCAGAAATACCCAATACGGCGCAAAAAAATCACTGTTTTTACCAAAAAACAGTGATTAACATGGTTGCGGGGGCTGGATTTGAACCAACGACCTTCGGGTTATGAGCCCGACGAGCTACCTAGCTGCTCCACCCCGCGATATTTAATTTTTTCGGTGTTCTCTCTCGAACGCTTAGATATTATAGTACATATTCAAAGCGATGTCAATAGAAAATTCAAAAAAATTCTAAGATTGTTTCATATTTATAAAATATTTCAAGTTGCATTGTAAATTCTATGAATATTATCGCAGGTTTCACATGCAGTATCGACAATTCTTTAATGTTGAACTGCCGATACCGTGTGACATTTTTTATTATATGCCGAAATTCGCGATATTATTCAAGAATTATCCTTGAATATCGAGGAAAAATCCGCCAATAATTACTGTGCGATCCCGTTGTCTCTGCAATACTGAATATTTTTGAGATGCTGCTCGTATGTCTCGGCGTAGTAGTGATCGTCGTTGATATCAGTATAGAAGAAGTACGACTTGCATGTACTGTCGGGGTAAACCGCCGCCTTGATAGAGCTAAGCGACGGACTGCATATCGCACCCTTGGGCAATCCTGCAAAATTATATGTATTATATTCGCTCTCAAAATTTTCGGGAGTATTGCCCACCACATAGGGATAAAATTTCGTCGCGTCTGATTGGAGCTTTCCTCCTGTGCCCGAAGCCGAGGGATTTTCCATGCGGTTGTAGAAGCACGCCGCGATTTTTGAACGCTCGTTGTCGGTGGGAGATTCGCGCTCAACTATCGAAGCGAGGGTTATTGCGCTGTCAAAGCTCATCTCGATATTTTTGAATCCCTCGCCGTTGGAATTTGCATACTGAATAAGTTCGTCCGAAACCTTTGCATCAAAATTATTCAGAAATCTTTTGATGACCGAAACCGCATCCTCTCCCACAAAAAAATCATATGTATCGGGGTAGAGATAGCCCTCCAGCGGGTATTCACGCTGCTGAAGAACGTCGTTGGACGGCAGGAAATCATAGTCTGCTGTGAAATCGTTAGTCCTCATCGCCGCATAAAAATCCTCAGCCGTGCAGACCTCATTAGTCTCCAGCAGCTCGCCGTACTGCATGACCGTGCGCCCCTCGGGGAAGGTCACTCTCACAGTTTCAAGCGCACTCGCAGTGTCAGGCTGTGAATTCACCCGCGCACGCAGCTTGGAAAACACCAGAACACCACCGCATACGATGACCACCAGCAGAAACATCACACCGAGAAATTTAATGCCCGTGTAATCCCTGCGGCCGCCGTTTTTAGGTCTTTGAACATTCCTTTGTCTTTGCTCCATAGCCGAAATATCGCTCCTTTATCGTGATACCAAAATAAAAATCTTAATTAGATTATATAAAATAATCATGTATAAGTCAAATAAAAAAACTTACATTACTTTGAACAATTGCACATTGCGACAAAAATTACACCTATGTTCATTTAAAATTAAAGAACCATTCATCAATTAATTCACAAGGAGGAATATCAAATGAGAACACAGGAGACTGCCGAAGCGTATTCGGACGAGGACAAACGCAATATCGAGGAGGAATTTCGCAGGCGGATGCCGAGGATCGCCGTCACTGTCGCCGCACTGCTGATGAGCTGCGCCGATCTGCCGGGCGGCTACTCGCCGTTCGGTGCGGCATTCACCGCCGCCGTACCAAGGCGCTATTCTGCGGCGGCAGCGGTGGGCGGAGTCATCGGCTGCATTATAGACGGCGGCTTGATCATGTCGCTGGACGAGCTTCGCCGCATCGCCTCAATCATAGCCGTTGCGGGCATACGATGGGCATTGGGCGAGCTGAAACGCATCAACACGGCGCAATTTTACCCGTTTTTCACGGCATTTGCGGGCATGCTGCTGACCGGCATGGTAATAAGCGGTACGGTCAGCTCGGTGATTTCCTACAGCACGGTATTCTACGCGTTGGAGGGCGCAATGGCGGGCGTTGCCGCGATGTTCTTCACCGCCGCATCAAACATTTATTCCCACTCCGAGTACGGAATAAAGCTGAGCAGGCAGTCTGCCACGTCGCTAATAATCACAGCCTGCGTCCTGCTCATTCCGATTTGCCAGTTCAGCATAATAGGCATATCCCCCGGAATCATACTGCTTCACACGGCTGCACTGATGATCCTGCCCGTCAAGCGCGAAATCGGCGGTGCGGTGGGCGGAATCGCCGCAGGAGCTGTAACAGCGTTGTCGGGCGGCTCGGTCACATTGGCGGCGATATGCCCTATCTCCGCCCTGCTGTCGGGCTACACGGCGATATACGGCAAAATATTCAGCGCGGCGGTATATGCGGCGGTTTGCTTTGTCGGAAGTCTTGCTTCGGGCACGATAAACTATATGTTCATCGCTGAAATAATCGCGGCGGGTGTCATATCCTGCCTTGTGCCAACTGAATTTACAGAAAAACTGCTGACCAGAGCGGGGTTTGCGGAAACTCGCAGCGTTACACCAAAGACCTCCGACAACACGGCGGTAATAAAGCGTCTGGAAGAGGCGGCAGACGCGCTCTCGGGCGTGTCGAGCGTGGTCGAACAGGTGTCGTGCAAGCTAGATAAGATAAACTGTCCCGAGATAGACACCATCTACCGCCGTTCGGTCACGAAGGTCTGCACCGGCTGTGCCTGCATTGAACAGTGCTGGAAAAACGGCGACGAGCCTATCGGTTGCAACATCAAAAATCTTACCTCCACCCTCAAAAAATCCGGCAAAATAAACGGCTTGGACGTATCAGACGCGCTGGGGCGCAAATGCATTCACGAAGCCGAGCTTGCGGGCGAAATAAACAGTCAGTACGGCTATCACATCGCCTCTCAGAGCGCCCGCAAACGCATATCACAGGTGCGCTCGGTAATCAGCGATCAGCTTGAGGGCGTGGGAATGATGCTCACCGAGCTAAGCGAGGAAATCGGCGCGGTCGGCTATGAGGACAAGTATTCCGCCGAGAAACTCGCTGTTTCGCTGAGCGCCTGCGGATATACAGTGGATTCGGCACAATGCACCAAAAACCGCAATGGTCGCTTAAAGGTCAGTCTTTCGCTCCGCGCCGCCAACGATGTCGATTTGGAAAAATACGAGATCGGCGAGTTTGCGGGCGAAGCTCTCGGCTGTGAATTCGGCGAGCCTAAATTCGACGGCGGCAGGGATAAATTCACAGTCACGCTCACACAACGGCAGAATTACATGCTGTCGTTCGGCGGTGCTCAGCATTGCTGTGACGGTGAACGGCTCTGCGGCGACGCTTATGACGCATTTATCGACGGCGAGGGCAATGCCTACATGCTGATAAGCGACGGCATGGGCAGCGGAGGACGCGCGGCTGTGGACGGCGCTATGGCGTGCGGTCTGCTCTCTCGCCTGCTCAAAGCGGGATTCAGCTATGAGGGCGCAATGAAGATCGTCAATTCCGCACTGCTCATCAAGTCGGAGGACGAATCGCTCTCCACTATCGACAGTCTGCGGCTGAATCTGTACAGCGGACGAGCTATGTTCTGCAAGGCAGGCGCGGCGCAGTCTTACCATGTGCGCGACGGCATCGTAAACCGAATTGACATCGAATCACTGCCGCTGGGGATCCTTCTCGAGACTGACACGGCGCAGTATTCCTTCACCGCCGAGGAGGGCGATATTATCGTGATGCTCTCGGACGGTGTGCCGACGGACGACAGCATGTGGTTTGAAAATCTGCTGAAAAATTATGACGGAGAATCGGCGCGGGATTTTGCAAAATATCTGCTGGAGCGCGCCGTCAGTCGCAGACCCGAGGGCGAGGACGATGATATAACAGTGATAGTAGGAAGAATAATTGCGGCTTAAAACAACAACGGGAATCCAAGAAAATCGAAGATTTTTGAGTGGCTGTCAAGCAGACAATTTAAAGTAAAAAACGCGGCGAATGTCATTTGATCATTGACACTCGCCGCAAATTTTTTATATTATTTTTTACTGACCTACCTGATTGAGAAGCTCTTCCCATTTCTTTGAGAGGAAAGAATTTGCCTCGCTTGAAAGCTGCTTAAATATCTCGCACTTTGCGAGCTTGGATTCATCAGGATAGTAGAAATCGGTGGTGAATTCTTCGTCAAGCTGCTCGACTACTGCGGAGATCGGACTTGCATAGCCGATCGCTTCGGCATTTGCGAGTGCAATGTCCTCGCGGCACATGAAGTTGATGTACTTCTCTGCCGCCGACTTGTTCTGACAGCAGGTGGGAATGCACATCGCGTCAACGAACTCGTTTGCGCCGTCGGGGATGTAACCCTTGATGTTCTCGTTGTTCTCCTGGAGCATGGACAGGTCGCCGTTGTAATAGGGGGCAATGATAGCCTCGCCGCTCTCCATTTTGTCAAATATCTGGTCGCCGTAGTAACCCTGAACCAGCGGGCTCTGCTTGACAAGCTCCTGATATGCCGCCTCAAGCTCTTCCTCGTTCTCGGTATTCAGCGAGTAGCCGAGTCTTGCCTCAGCCACGCCGAATGCGTCACGCTGATTGTTGAACATGAGTATCTTGCCGGAATATTTCTCATTCCAGAGCAGATCCCATGAGCTTTCGTCGATGTCTGCGGGGTCAACCTGTGTGGAATCGTAGAATATCGCTGTGCAGCCCCATGTGTAAGGCACGGAATATTCATTTGTCGGGTCGTAAACGGGATTGCTGAAGGAATCGTCGATATTCTCAGCGTTGGGGATGTTGTCAAAATCCAGCTTTTCGAGCATGCCCTCGGAGATCATCTGAGAGATCATATAAT
>JBGUUF010000609.1:0-2719 GCA_045133435.1 Acutalibacteraceae bacterium | reverse complement strand
GTACAATTGAAAACGAACGCGACCGCCGCATGACAATTATGACTACAACATTCATCCCCTGCGGCGCAAAGCTCCCCATCATCGCACTCATCGCGGGCGCAATGTTCGGCGGTGCTCCGTGGGTATCCCCAAGCGCATACTTCATCGGCATCGCGGCGATCATCCTCTCGGGCATCATGCTCAAAAAGACAAAGATGTTTGCGGGCGACCCCGCTCCGTTCGTTATGGAGCTTCCCGCATACCACCTGCCCACAGTAGGCAGCGTTCTCCGCTCAATGTGGGAGCGCGGCTGGTCCTTCATCAAGAAGGCAGGCACGATCATCCTTCTCTCCTCCGTTGTGCTGTGGTTCCTCCAGGGCTTCGGCTTTGAAAACGGCAGCTTCTGCATGGTAGAGGATCTCAACAACTCCATTCTCGCTGTCATCGGCGGCGCTATCGCATGGATATTCACTCCTCTCGGCTGGGGCGACTGGCAGGCTGCTGTTGCCACCATCACAGGTCTTATCGCCAAGGAAAATGTCGTCGGTACATTCGGCGTGCTCTACGGCGGCTTCGACGAGGTCGCAGAGAACGGCTGGCAGGTATGGGAGAATCTCCGCATGAACTTCAGCCAGCTCTCGGCATACTCATTCCTCGTATTCAACCTGCTCTGCGCACCCTGCTTCGCGGCGATCGGCGCGATCAAGCGCGAGATGAATTCCGCAAAGTGGACTTGGTTTGCGATCGGCTACCAGTGCGGCTTTGCATACGCAGTATCGCTCATCGTCTATCAGCTCGGCATGCTCTTTACAGGCAACGGCAACATCATCGGCTCGATAGCTGCATTCGTACTGCTCGCATTCTTCGCATTCATGCTCTTCCGCCCCTACAAGGAGAGCAATAAGCTCAAGAAAAACGTAAAGATCAAGTAATTGATAATTGATAATTAATAATGCATAATTCATAATTTTAGCGAAAGATTGCTTTAATTATGAATTATGCTGTCATTATGACAAACCACACATTTCTTTCAGGAGGGATATATCATGGAATTTTTAACAGCTAATTTCGGAACGATAATAGTCGGCGCAGTCATTGTGGCTGTGGTGGCGCTTATCATCGTGAATATGGTCAAAGACAAGAAAAAAGGCAAAAGCTCCTGCGGCTGTGGATGCAGCAATTGTCCCTCCGCGGGAATGTGCCATAAAAAGTGAGGCGATATGAATGATTTTATTCATCGAGTGCATCGTGTGCTGTGCGCTGTTTACGCTTATGATACTGCCGCCGATATACAAGGATCAGCTCAATATGATAATGTCGTATCCTCCCGCAATTATAAAGCGTGTTGAGCAATTGCCGCAGTATCAGGGCAAGATAAAACAGCGTGAGCGCGCGCATATCGCTAAGAAGATTTTCGGCATTGGACTTTTTGTGACAGTGCTGGCGGCAGTCGCGTATTTTTCGGGGTGCAGGGATTTTATATCGGCATTTGTGCATGTGTTTGTAATATTTTTCGTGGTGAACATATACGACTTGTTAGTGTTGGACATCGGTATTTTCTGCCACAGCAAAAAACTCCGCATCCCCGGCACAGAGGACATGGACAAGGAATACAAGGATTATTTTTTCCATGTCAAGGGCGCGATCAAGGGCACAGTGATTGGTCTGTTTGTCGCATTGATGGCGGGCGGATTGATTCAGTTGGCGGTGTCCATTTAAAATTTTTCTGAAATTTGTGCTTGACAAATTGTTACAGATGTGTTAATATTTACTCGTAATAAGGGAGTAGTCAGCGCGACAGCGTGACGAGGCCAACATACTGAAACGATCCCGTTTCTGGCTTTGTATTAAATGACGAGACTTATCTGCGACAGCAGGTGAGTTTCGTCTTTTTTGTTTTTCCGCGATATTTGCGGAATGCAGGCAGAGGGGTGATCGGGTGTGAATCGGCTTGTGCTGCGTCTTAATAGTGAATAAATGAACATGTGTTCACTATTAGATTATTCTCGCAATATGCAATCAGAAAAACACAGGGAGGGGTGAGGTCAAATGCGGAGGGTATTTTTTCTGTCTTTTAAATGAATGAGTGCACAAATGTTCACCAAATTACATTTTTGGAGGTTATTTTATGAGAAAGAATAAAAATCATCTGCCTTTTATGGGCGTAGGTCCTTTGTACGTCTTTGTAATCATCGCTTTGACGGTGGTCGGAATTGTTTTGTCGGAGAGCGGGTTCTTCGATGTCGGCAAGTCAGATGTGCTGAGAATTCCCTTCGCCATAATTGGCACGGTGCTGATTGCGCTGGGATTGTTCTTCTGGATAGGAGCGAATTTTGGGTCAAAGATAGACGACCACATCAGGTCAAACACACTGGCACAGACGGGCGTTTATGCATACGTACGAAATCCTATTTATTCCGCGTTTCTTATGTTCTGTACAGGCGCTCTGCTCTGGGCGAACAATGTATGCCTGCTGGTTCTGCCGATTGTCTACTGGATATTCCTCACAGTGCTGATGAAATGCACTGAGGAAAAATGGCTGCTGGAGCTTCACAGCGAGGAATATGTGCAGTATTGCCGCAGGGTGAACCGCTGTATACCTTGGTTCAAAAATGAACGCTGATTAACTTTTGATTCTTAATAATGAACATGTATTGAAAATTAGTTTCACCTAATTTATGATAGATGTAAGGAGATGATGAGGTGCAGATAAAAAAAGATGAAGTCCGCGAAAAAATCA
>JBGUUF010000608.1:0-3987 GCA_045133435.1 Acutalibacteraceae bacterium | reverse complement strand
GGCGTTGTGCTCCATGCCCTCGATCGGCTGCACGTTGTTGAGGGTTTGCTCGGTAGCGGTATAGCTTCGGCGGTTTTCCATCAGGTTGTCCAGCACCGCGCTGTTGCGGCGCTCCAAGAACTCGCGCTTCGAAACGCCTGCCGCCGCGATCACATGGTCGGTGTCGCAAATCAGCGTAGGCATAGCGCTGATCCGCGCGATCACGTCGGCGTACTGCGACGCAAACGCGCTTAATTCGCCCACCGGCGAATACTTTTTAAAGATAACCTCGCCGTCTGTCGCTGTGTAAATCTCCAGAGGGTCTCCGTCACTGACAATGTTGACAGCAAACTTCTTATCTTTTGTGTTTTTGCTTTGCTGATTTTGCTCTTTTTCAAGATCGGCGTTGCCGATGTGCAGAATGTGGTCGATGTCGTCTTTCAACTTGATGTGGATGTGGTCTTCGTAAACCGTTATCTTTTCGATCAGCAGTTCAAGGTCGTTTTTCTCAAGTTTTTCCTTGTTCAGTATATCGTCGAATAGATCTATCGCAAGCTGTGCCGTGCGGTTTGCGCTGACTACGGTGTTGTGCTTGTCGTAGGTCAGCTTGATTTGGTTTTCCAAGCCCTCGATCCGCTCGTCGCACTCTGTGATCAATTCGTCGTAGGTTTCTTGTATATCTTTTTCACGTTCGGGCTTTCGGGCAATGTCTCTCGCGCATTGCCGCATGAGAGCCTTTTTTTCTGCCTTGGTGTCGTCGATCATTTCTTCAAGCTGTTCGAGCGTGTTGCTGGTGGTTTGGATCTGCTTTTCTTCCTCGGCTATCGTTTCTTGTAAATTTTCTATCATTTCCGAGGAGGTGTCGCGCACCATTTGCAGATACGCTTTCACGATCGCGTCGAGCGTGTCCACACGGATGTGGTGGCTGGTGCAGCCCTTCAAGCCGCGCTTGTGGTATTCTCCGCAGCGGTAGGCTTCTTTGAGGTCGCTCCTGCTCATCGGGAACATCGGACTGCCGCAGTCGCCGCACACCATCAAGCCGGAGTAGGCGTTGGTGTATATCCTCGTGCCGCGGTAGTTGTTGCGCGTGCGCTCCTGCATGGCGTTTTGCGCGGTCGCATATACGCGGTAGTCGATGATCGGTTCGTGATTTTTAAGGAAGATGATGTGGTCGCTTTCATCGCGCTTGATGTCCTTTCCGTTGATTTTCTTGCGCGTGTATTTTCCCTGCCGCAGTGTGCCGATGTAGAAATCATTTGTCAGGATACCTTGAATCGTCGCTATGCTCCACTGCGGTTTTGCTTTGAGGTGACATTCCTCGCCGCGGGCTTCCTTTCGTGCGCGTTCGTTCATTCTCGGCGTGGGGATATGTTGGTCGGTGAGGTGGTTGGCGATCCGCTTGTAGCCCCAACCCTGATTGTACAGCTCAAATACCTTTCTCACGACGACAGCCTCGGTCGGTTCGATCTCAAACGCCATCGTTTTGGAGTTGGTGATCACATAGCCGTAGGGGACAGAGCAGATCCATTTGCCGTCCTGCTGCCGCCGTTTGATGACGTTGCGCACCTTTTTGGAGGTGTCGGTGACGGGCATCTCGTTCATCAAGAAGTAGATTTGGATCCGCAGCCAGTCGTCATTGGTGGGGTAATCGATATTGTCGCCGATAGCAATGATGCGTATTCCCTCGTCGCGCAGGGCTTCCAGTTCTACCAAGCCCGCTCCGTTTCTTCGGGAGAAGCGCGAGAGGTCTTTGATAATCAGAATGTCGTATTGATTGCGGAACAGCTTGCGCCGCATTTTCTGATATCCCTCGCGCTGTTCAAAGGTGTAGCCGCTCTTGTCTCTGTCCTCGTAGAAGTCGAGCTCCGAGTTTGGAAAGTTGGTTTTTACATAGTCCTCGATGATCGCCTTTTGGTTTTCGATCGAGGTGTTTTCCTTGTTAAGCTCATCGTCTACTGAGATACGGCAGTAGGCGGCAATATAGAATTTTTCAGTCATCCTATCAACTCCGATGCGTTTATTGACAACATTGTATCACACAGTTTTTTGAATATCCAGACAATAATCGCAGGTAAATAATGGTATGTAATCGGGCGGCTCGCGCCCGAGTTTACGCCGAGAGTTTTTCGGCGGCAGCCTTGCGGTTTTGTTTCATCAGACAGTATAAGCTGTCCGCCAGATCGTTCTCGCCCGATTCCACTACAACAGAAAGATAAGAAAGATTTTTCAAGGCTTGTGCGTTATCCTCAATCGATTTCAATATCTTTCCGTCGGCGGATTCTTTTTGATTCAGATAAAACAAAACCAGCTTCGGCTTTTCCTTTACCTCGATTCTGATAGTTTGTCACCTCGTGGTTATTATTTCCTTCTCTGTTTCAAATAATCACAATCCTTTCTGCCAGTTGTCGGCTTCATCAAATGTAAATATACCGTTCGTTTTCTTGACTTCCTTAACGCACTCGCCGCGTAGGGAGTTGAGCACTTGTTTATCAACTCCTTGATTGGCGGCGACTACGTTCATGGTGATGGCAAGCTCCACCGCAATTTTGAAGAGCAATCTGCTGATTCTGTCATCACTTGCTTTGATTAATTTCTTCAATGTTTCTCTCAAGACAGTGGAGAGAAACGGTTCGCTTGAATTCATTTTTAAATATCCGCAGTAAAAATTTACTGCATTTTCAATGAACTCGCTTTTCTTTTGACAGTTATCCTCGCGGTAATTCTCCTCTACCTTTTCAAATGTGGAGTGTTTCATCCACAAAGTAAACCGTTCTTTTTTGTCCTCGTTATTCATTCAAAACCTCCGTTTCTTGCAATTACGTCAGCCAAAGCGCTGTCTGCTTTCGGCTTAAACACTGACTTTTTGAGTTTATTCGTTTTTGATAGCGCTGTCATAAGCGTCAAGCCCCATAATTGACGCACAGTTTTTCAAAATCCAAAACCTCGAAAAATGGCTTAACAGTCGGCATTGCCGGCTGATGTGAACCGTCCGTCGCCCCAAATAGGCGTCGGGCTTTCTCCTGCTATAATTTCAACCATAGGAATTCGGGCGTAAATTTTGTATAATGTCTGAATATCTATGCAGGAGTTTCTGGCGTTCTATTCTCCGTGTTATTTAATTAACTTAACAGCAGTTTAACCGTTGCTCCTGCCTGTTTTGTTTGATACCGTTTCATCGGTTTTTATGATATACTGTTTCCATCGGACAGAGGTTTTCTAATTTTTCTTTGTGACTCTGTTCACTTTAACAGCAGCCTGATACCTCTGCCTTTCGGAAATTCATTTATTAGCCGGATGTTGAAGCTTTACGCTTTCTTCTAATATCAAAGCAGGATATGATTCGTTAGGACTTGAGGGACTGTCCGAAAAAAACATTGAAAGGAAGATTTCAAATGTTCATTGTTGGTGTTGACATTGCCAAACGAAGTCACGAAGCTATCGTAATAGATTCTGATGGTAACATTATCCACAAAGCATTCAACTTCAAAAATGACGTAGTAGGTTTTAACAAACTTTTATCTGTCCTTGAGAAGATTGGTCAGCCTTCTGATTTCATTATCGGGATGGAATCAACAAGTCATTACTGGCTCGCACTCTTTTCCCAGCTTGAAAACAAAGGCTACACCGTAAAAGTTTTTAACCCTATTCAATCAAACGCTCTGCGCGGAATGTATATCCGTCAAGTAAAGACCGATGAGCGTGATTCTTTTATCATCGCAGATGTCATCCGGTTCGGAAGATACAACGAGGGAGGGTTACCTCCTTCAAAGCTTTATGAGCTCAGAGAAATGTGCAGAGCACGATTCTATATTGTTGATATGGTATCAGACCTAAAGAAAAAGGTTATCTGTCTTCTTGACCAGGTTTTCCCTGAGTATGAAAGTCTTTTTTCTAACATTTTCGGTCTGACCTCAACTGAACTTCTTCAGCAATACTCTACTCCCGAAGAGATTCTTGCTATTGATACAGAAAAGCTTGCCGCGATTATCAAAGTGACCAGCAACAAAC
>JBGUUF010000607.1:0-2732 GCA_045133435.1 Acutalibacteraceae bacterium | reverse complement strand
GCAAGACCGAGCGAGCCGGTATTTACACTTCTCTCATTCGTGAAAAAACACCTCTTGACACGATCGACTTTGAAACAATGAAAAAAGTTGCAACTTCCGTTGCATTTTCTCCCGAAAATCGTAGAAAAAAGTTTGGAGGTGTGGTATAATATTATGTTATTAAATGTTAAAGGTCTTGATTATAAAACTCTGAACGAGGCTTTGCGGCAAAACTCAGGCGATATTACCATCGAGAATTGTTGCGGTCAACGCTTCATTGCCGCCGGTATGACAGATAAGAACATCACCATTAACGGTGTGCCCGGCAATGCTCTCGGTGCTTATCTCAATGGATCGACCATTATCGTAAATGCAAACGCGCAGGATGCCGTGGGTGATACGATGAACGAGGGCGAAATTATTATTCACGGCAATATCGGCGATGCTGCCGGTTACGCTATGCGTGGTGGCAAAATCTTTGTTAAGGGCAATGCAGGCTACCGAGCAGGCATCCATATGAAAGCCTATAAGGAAAAGGTTCCCGTTATGGTTATTGGTGGAACTGCCGGCAGTTTTCTCGGCGAATATCAGGCAGGCGGTGTTATTATTGTTCTCGGCCTTGAGGCAAAGGATAAAAAAATCGTTGGGCTCTTTCCCTGCACGGGAATGCATGGCGGTAAAATGTTCCTCAGAAGCGAATGTAAGGACGTGAAATTTCCAAGTCAGGTAACAGCTCGCCCTGCCGAGGAATCGGATATGAAAGAATTAAAAACATATGTCATCGAATACTGTGATTTATTCGGTTACGATATGAACGAGGTATTAGCCTCCCCCTTTACTGTCGTTACTCCTAACAGCAAGAATCCATACAAGCAAATGTATGTGGCAAATTAAAAGAAAGTAGGTAGGATAATATGAAGTATTCAAAGGAAGAGGTAATGCAGTACGTCCAAGAGGAAGATGTGAAATTTATTCGTCTTGCCTTTTGTGATGTCTTTGGAAAACAAAAAAACATCTCAATTATGCCAGAGGAGCTGCCTCGCGCTTTTGAATACGGCATCGCCTTCGACGCTTCGGCAATCGCCGGTTTTGGAGATGAAACGCGCTCCGATCTCTTGCTCCACCCGGATCCGGAAACACTTATGATTTTACCGTGGAGACCCGAGCACGGCAAGGTGGTTCGTATGTTTAGCCGTATCTCCTATCCTGACGGGACACCGTTTGAATGTGATACTCGAAGTCTGCTGAAAAAGGCAGTAGAAAAAGCCCAAAAAGCGGGCTATGCTTTTGCCTTCGGTGCCGAGCAGGAGTTTTATCTGTTTGAGCTTGATGAAAAGAATAAACCTACAAAAATCCCTTACGATGATGCAGGATATATGGACCTTGCACCTGAAGACAGGGGAGAAAATATTCGCCGCGAAATCTGTCTTACTTTGGAACAAATGGGCATCCGACCTGAAGGCTCACATCACGAAGAAGGTCCTGGGCAGAATGAGATCGACTTCCGCTACTCCGATCCTCTTACTGCGGCTGATAACACAATGACTTTCCAGACAATTGTAAAAACAGTTGCTCGCCGCAACGGTGTTTTTGTGGATTTCAGTCCGAAGCCTCTTGAAAATGAACCCGGCAACGGATTTCATATCAATGTTTCTGTCAAACCGAGCGACAATTCGGAAAACCTTCGCTATATGATCGCCGGCGTTCTTGATAAGGTTACGGATATGACTGTATTTCTTAACCCCACAGAGGATTCCTATAAGCGCTTTGGAATGAATAAAGCTCCCGGCTACGTTTCATGGTCAAGTGAAAACCGTTCCCAGCTTGTCCGTGTTCCTGCAGCAGTCGGTGAATACCGACGAGCAGAACTTCGGTCACCGGACCCGATGGCAAATCCGTATCTTGCATTTACACTTATTATTTATGCAGCACTGAACGGACTTGAAAATAAGCTTGACTTGCCCGAAGCCGCCAATATTAACCTGTACAAAGCCGATGCTGAGACTTTAGCAAAATTTAAGAAACTACCTTCAAGTTTATGCGATGCTTGCAAGGCAGCTGCGACAAGTGATTTTATTAAGGAACACATACCTGCAGCAATTTTAGATATCTACTGCAATAAATAAAGCTGAATATCAGCCCAAAAAGGAGGGGAGCAAAAATGAGTCTGAAAGAACGAGTTTATAGCGTTCTGATCGTTTCGGCGGCAGAAAGCTTTAATGATGCACTCTCTGCTCTGCTCCCTAATTCAAAGTATTCGCCAACTCATTTTGTATCAAATATCAGTGCCGCGAAGCGGGTACTCGCCGAACGTGCTTTTGATTTTGTTATCATCAACTCACCGCTCCCTGATGATGTGGGCACAAGATATGCAATCGATACAGCCAATTCCGAAGAGAGCGTTGTGCTCCTTATGGTACGGACGGAACTTCAGGAAGAAATCTACGACAAGGTCGCCGAGCACGGTGTGTTTGTGCTTCCAAAGCCAACCTCAAAGCCGACAATGACAATTGCTCTCAGCTGGCTTTCAAGCGCACGGGAAAAACTCAGAAAGACCGAAAAGAAAACACTGTCCATTGAAGAAAAAATGGAAGAAATCCGTATCGTCAACCGCGCAAAGTGGCTGCTTATAGGCGAGCTGAAATTGGACGAACCGGAGGCTCATCGTTATATAGAAAAACAAGCGATGGATCGCTGCGTGTCAAAGCGGGTTGTTGCGGAGGAAATCATCAAAACATATTCTTAAAATCAAC
>JBGUUF010000606.1:0-20576 GCA_045133435.1 Acutalibacteraceae bacterium | reverse complement strand
AAATGAGATAACTGACGTTATCAAAAATTATTAAAACGAAAACCACAACATGAATTTTTGCTCCCCTTATAATTAAGTTACAAACTTAAATTGTAAGGGGAGTTTTTTATGAAATTATATATTTGTAAAAAGGACTACATCAAGGAATCCAGAGAAGTTAAAGAGGCTATTCGCAGCTCGATTGATATGCTCTATGAACGGATAAGAATGTATGAGGATCAAGGAGTTTCATTCAATCGCATATTTAATGATGACAAAGTTAAATATGATAAGCACGGCAAGTTCTTTACTTTTAAGAATCAAAAATCCAACATGCAGCTCCGGATACTATATTCCTATTTTATTGACGATAATGAAGCCGTATTTTTAATTGCAGATTATTTTATTAAGAAGAAAAACAAGAAAGATTATATTAAAAAATTCGATGCTGCTAATAAATGGGAGCCATTTGATATGCTTAACCGAGCTTATTCAATCGCTTGATCAGCAGAAAAAGAATACGAAGAACGATAATCACAACACAACTTAAACAGTGATTTATAATAAAGACAATGAAACTTAAAGGAGAAATCAATATGAAAACAACAAGATGTAGAGGGCGGCCTGAGTAAGCGCCCTAAACCAGCAGACAATTCCAATATTCATTTATTTAATAAGGAGAGATTATCATGTTAAAGACAAACAAAAGACGAATCTTATCATTCGCGGCTATGCTTATTATCGTAATGAGTATCTTTGCCTCCTTCGCTGTAACCGCCTCGGCAGCTTCATGGCAAACGGGCAACTTCGATTCCGGTTATACCGCCAGAGGCTACACAACAGTCAGACTGTCCAATACCAAGAAAGCCGGTTACATTAAAGTCTTTACTTACGATGTAACTGGAAGAAAAACAAACGGCGAGATCCATATCACTCTGAAAGATAATAAAGGCAGATGGATTTGTGAATTCGATACTACTTCCGGAACAAAGCTTAAGCTCGGCAATGATCATTCGGTTTACAGAGTTTACGTTGCAAAAAAGAAGATTAAGTCAACCGCAAAAGACTGGATCAACGTCGGTAAGTGTCAGATGTGGGCAATCAACACAGTATCAAACTGTTATATTTAGCCATTTCAACGACACAACAAACAACTCCTTTTCCAGATAAGTAACGCGCCTCTTGATTACATCAAGGGGCGTGTTTCCGCCTTTTAATATACCGAAGAACGATTTTGGTGATGGTTGCAGATGCTTATGATAAGATTATCCTACCGAAGTTATAAAGGAGTGATACTGTATGGTAACAATTATTCAAGGTGATTACGCAAAAATCACAGCAAGACTCTCCAGAACTTTCAAAGCCCCATACTTTGATTTCAACTTCTCGTTCACAGATGAAAATGAAGTGTTTAGAGAAATCAACCGTTTTGTATGGGAATCAAAACATTTGATGACACGATTCAAAAACAGGTATTATGGTCCGGTTGCGGTATCGTTGTCAGAATGGAACGGTGAAGTGCTAAATGGATACTTTGATTCTTTTATGTATTTCATCAAAGATATGTTCCCTGATGACAAAATCTGCTTCTATGTTGAATCTCAAATTGAAAATGAGCTTCTTAACAGGATTGAACTATTCTTTCCAAAAGCCAAAATGATTGATTTGCTTATTAACAAAAAGCCAGAAAGAAGAATAGGATTTGTTATTAACAGTAATGAAGCAATGGAGGAAAAAGAATATGTTTGAGTCAAAATACAGAAGATACATCATTCAAAATGATGTAAGATTTGCTGAAGAAAATGAAATTATGAGTAATCTGTCGCCCATCCGCGACGGTTCCGGCGTTCCTCTATACGCACAGAGGAATGAAGTTTTTGTTGATAATACAGATAATCATACAGTTGTGATCGGTCCGACTGGATGCAAAAAATCCAGGCTGACCGTTATGACAACTGTTGCTTCTATAATCAATAAGGGCGAAAGTGCCGTTGTCAACGATCCGAAAGGAGAAATATACAGAAAAACCGCACCTTTAGCTAAAAAGCGTGGCGCAACAGTATATGTGCTGAATCTGAGGGACACAAAGAAATCAAACTCTTGGAATCCTCTCTCTCAAGCATATTATTCCCATAAAGCGCATTATACCGAAGCAGCTATACAATACATAAATGATTTTGCAGAAGCATTAGTTGCTCCGTCTTTGAAATGTACCAATGACAAGTATTGGATTGATTGTGCAAAGCAATTATTGATCGCGTTATGTTTGATAATGATTGATTCTCTCCCAATCAAATGTTGCAATATCACTAATCTTATTCAATTCTGTTATGAAGAAAACGCAGGTACATTAAAAAACATTCTTAAAAAAATGGATCAGACAAGCTCTGCTGCTTTCGGGCTGCACACAGTATTGGATCTTGAAGCCGAGAAAACAAAGTCCTGTATTTATAGCTCTTTAATGGCGATCCTGACTCCTCTTATCCAAAACTCTGGCTTACTTAATGTCTTATCCGGAGATACCATAAACCTTCAGAGCTTGGGTTTAAGACAGACCATCATATACCTGATATATCCTGATGAGAAGAATAGCCTAAACTTTGTTGTCAATATGTTCCTGACACAGTGTTACGAAATACTTGTAAACATTGCCACGCAATGCAAAAACGACAGGCTTCCTGTCAGAGTAAACTTTATTCTGGACGAGTTCTCAAATTTGGCGACGATTCATAACTTCGAGAACAGGATCAGTGAAGCAAGATCTAAAAATGTGAGATATTTCCTCTACATTCAGTCTTTCAGCCAATTAGAGAACAAATACAAAGAAAACGCTGAAACATTGATATCTAATTGCAACAATTGGATTTGCTTCGGTTCAAAAGAAATGGGTTTCTTGAGTAAGATAAGCGAGATCTGCGGAAAGGAGCTTGACTATAACGGAATCGAGCATTACCTGATATCCCCTTCAAATATTCAGTATTTAAGAAAAAAAGATGACTATACCGAAGTCCTGATTCTAAGGCAGGGATTGCATCCCTATGTTACAGAGCTGCCGGATTACTCTTTGATCGATTTATTTATTGATGAAAAAGAAGAAAAACTGATAGATATAAAAGAAAGTTCTTCTCCCGTTGTTATATCTTTTGATAAATGGGTTGACGGTATAGTAGAAGGTCGATATAAACTCCCGTTCCCTGCAGCGTAATATAATAATGAATAGAAGCCCTCAACAAGAAATCAAAATCTTGTTGAGGGTTTCGTCGCTTAACTCGCTTGAAAAATGCTTTCTACAGCTATGTTAAATAAAGGTGATAAGATTATTTCATCAAAGGACATAATCTCTTTCTTTATCACAAAAAGATAAGAGAAAAGCGAAAACCACAGTTTACTATAACAGAGAGATATAATAAAGACAACAAAAACAAAGGAGTTGAAATCAATGACAAAGGCAAGAAGTCGTGACCGGCCTTAATTAATCTATTAAGGCAAGCCACTATCACAAACCAAAGAATTTTTATCTATGAAAAGGAGAAAAGCCATGAAAAGAATAGTAGCTTTATTTTTGTCAATCGTAACCTTACTCAGCGTGTTTTCAATCGCTTCAATCTCTGCTTCGGCAGCGGCTAAGAGTCCTTGGGACTACTCTAAAACACCGTCAAGAGCCATTTACTACAAAAGCCCTACCATGAAGGGCGATGATGTAAAATGGGTACAGCAGTCACTGAATATCGCTGTGAATGCAAAGCTTTCCATCGATGGCTCTTTCGGACCGGCGTGTAAGACCGCAACTAAAAAATTCCAGAAGCAGTATGGTTTATCTCAGGACGGTTCTTTTGGACCGGCAACGAGGAACAAAATGGTAAGTGTTCTTAATAGCAAGGGTTATTACGAATCTCAGCCCACTCCCACACCTACTCCTACTCCCAGCAATACATCAAAACAGCTCAGTGTTAATATGAGCTACATTAAGGGAACAGGGTATCAGAGTGTAAGCGGTCCGTGCGGATGCTATGCACTTGCATATTGCAGAGATATTCTTGATAACAAAACTCACAAATGGACAGAATACAGTGAAGGTTATCTCTCTTCAAAGGGAAGATACAGCTATACCGCAGTTTGGAGCAAGGCAGGATATTCCTCTCACACAGGCTCGAACAAACAGGCTGTTTTGAAAGCACTTTACAACAGCATCAATAACAATAAGCCCGCAGTTGTAAGAGTTAAGGGTAATGGTTCCACCGGACACTATGTATGTGTAGTCGGCTACAAAAATGTGTCAAACTCTAACTCGCTTTCAGAAAGCAACTTCCTCATTATCGATTCTGCTTCAAAGACAGCATTCAACAGAGGGATCACCTCGATGTCATCAGGGAGTACAGGATACTCCATTCATTCAAATCTTCAATACATAACCAAGTGATAACTTCCACCAGCGCTGCAAGTCATCCAGTCTTGTAGCGCTGGTTATTCCTACAAATACACATTTCCTTATTATCCTATGTAAATCGAAAGGAGCGTTAATAATGATAGACCTTCATGTGCACTCAACGATTTCAGACGGTATATATACACCAGACGAATTGGTGCATAGAGCGATAGATAAAAAATTAAAGGTTCTCTGTATTACCGATCACAACGCCGTAAATGAAAACCTTGAAATTCTCAGAAAAAAGTATCCTCAGATTATTCTCCCAACAGGATGCGAATTTTCGTGCCAATACAAAACATCAAAAGGTCGCGTAACGCAAATACACTTGGGGGGTATCGGCTTTAATATGTATGATAAAGATATTCAAAGGATTCTTTCCCATAATCAAAACAGTATGCGTCCTTATGTTGAAAAGGTATTATCAAAGCTCAAAACAGAGTGCGGAATAGATTTATGCAGTTATGATGAATTAAGAGCAAGAAGCAGATCGGTTACGGTTGGCAGAAAACATATAGCAGTAGAGATGGTAAGACAAGGTTTTGCAAAAGATGTGGATGATGCTTTTGATACATATTTAGGGAAGAATAAACCGGCATTCGTAACTAACGCAGCTTTTTATGCTCCGCTTTCTGATGTAGCTGCGGCTGTAACGGGAACCGGAGGAATCGCTTCCATATGTCATCTTTTTGATTATAAGTTTGATAGTGACGAAACAAATGAGTTTCTTAGTTACTTTAAGAGAATAACACATAATCAAGGAGCTATTGAGGTCTTTTATTCTTCTTATACTGAGAATCAGAAAGATGTATTAAAACTGATGGCGCTTAATTACGGGTTGTTACCTTCCGCCGGATCAGACTTTCACGGTGACGGAAAAGTAAGAGAACTTGGTTGCTATCCGTATGAGATTTTTGCAGAAATGTTAAAAAATATGAACATGGCTGATACTTACTAAATAAAGATCCAAAAAAGAAGGTGAACAATCTTGAGGGATCAGAACACAATGACCAAATGGGGCTACATACTTGAAAACATTTTGTGGGCGATTTTAGGTACTCATTGGTATAAACAGATATGCTTTGCAAATCTCCTTGAATTAGACGATGATTCTTCTGTATGGTTATTATATCTAATTGTAGGCACATTTGTCTTTATCGGTATTTTATTAACCTTAAAGTATCGCAGAAATTCTGTCAATACATTTGTAAATATAGCGTTTCCGTTTTCTGTATATACCGCAATAGCCTATATCAATTATCTTAGACCACTAATAATAATACTTCTTGTTTTAGCTTTGATAATAAGCATAATATATGTGATAATGACAAAGAGGTATTCATATTCAAGGTCGAGCCGAAAACAAAAGCATTTTAGCATTGGAAGATTTAGTGTTCTCGGCACAAGAACGATTATAACTTCTTGCGTAGCCATTGTCATTGTCTATCTGATTGCTTCAACAGTAACCGGTATTCAATTATTTAGACCGGAATCCGAAAAGGCTGAAAATACTGTGCCTAGTTTCGTGGAATACTATGAGAAGAACGCAGATATATTTGATAAGTTGGAACAGCACACATGGATTAAACTAACCACAAGTGAAAAGCTTGATGTTTTACAAGTTGTTTGTAATGCCGAGAAAGCAAAGCTTGGTATCCAAGAGCCTATTCAAATAAAATCAAAACTTTTTCAAAGTGATCTTTTAGGTGAGTATATTTATAAAGACAATACGGTTCTAATTAACACTAAACATCTTGAAGAAGATAGTTCGTATTCAATTTTGGAAACGGTTACGCACGAATGCTACCATAGTTACGAACGAAGCCTTGTTAAGCTTTATAATAGTGTAAGTGATGAGGAAAAGAAACTTATGGCGTTTAGCCGTGCCAAATACTATAAAGAGGAATTCGGTAATTACCAAGATGGTGATAGCGAAGGCTACTACTGGCAAACTGTTGAGATAGATGCTCGTGATTATAGTGAAGAAGCTGCCGAGGACTATAAAAACAAAATACAAAGTCATCTTAAATATAGTTAGAAAATCTAATGCGCCCTTGAAATGTAATCAAGGGCGCGTTCCCTATGGGATAAAAACAAAATTATCTTTTACTATTCTGTATAGTTCTCCGCTAATGGTTCTGAGTTTCAGAAAATCTGAATCGCAAATAAGGTGTGTCGGAAGGTTCTCTATGATCCTATGAGATATTAGCTCCACAATAGCTTTTTGAGTGACTTCTTTACCATTGCAATGCTGGAAATCGTTGATTACCAACATTTCTGAACTATAATACTCAGCGTTCGGATTATTTCTTTTTTCACTCAATAAAGATAATAAGTTGTTTTCTATAATATCATCAATAGAAATTGCTGTAGTATTCTTAGCATAATAAAGCCTTTCATTAAAGAACTCCCTGCTAATAAAACAGTTGTATAAAATATAAGAATCCATATTTTTACTCAAACAATTCTTAATAAATTGCTTATATTTGATGATTATTATTTCAGCAACATCTGTTGGTGAAAGACTTGTAGTATCAATAATGCAATCGTAATTATTTACATCGTTGATATCAACACCATAAAGCGAATTGTAACGAGCCGCCTCTGTTTTCTGTCTTTCTGATAATTGCTCCATAGCATCTTGAATGGTAGAATAACTTTCCTCAGATGTTTGCCTATTATTGAATACCCTGATCGCTGCTGTTTCTGGATCTATTGTAAGACGAACCTTGAATGACTTAGGAACGAAGTGCCAAGCGAGCCTTGAATCGAAAATAACGCTTTCTCCACAATGTGATTTAGCGAATTCAACAGTAGCGTTATCAATATAGTTGTCAAAAGATAAATCATCAAAAGACTTTTTGTTCAGCTCAAGCGTTGAGATATTAAGACTATTAGCAAATTCTCTTTGAATATTCCCAGTGCTAAAAATACTAAATCCATATTTTTCTTGAAGCAAAGCACATATGGTACTTTTCCCACTGCCAAGATGTCCATTGATAGTGATAAACATAAATCCCATCTCCCTTTCTATCTTATTATATAATAAGACTTGAAAAATACAACCAAAATTGTTTTTCAGGAGGATAGAATAATGAACAAAGAATATATTACAAACTATATAAGACAAATCAATGAATCGTTAGGCATATATGTTTCCGTTAGTGTAGAAGAAGCTGTCCTTAAGCGATATGCATTATATGGATATTGTATCGGCAATAAAGTGTTCTGTTGGAGTGAGTTATTCGAACAGCTTGACGAACATTCTAAAGAGTTACATATTATTCACGCATATGCTCTATTATTGGATGCAGATATATCTCGCCGAGGAGCTATCAATTCCACCCAATCCGCATCGATACAGCTATTGTTAGATCCTAATAAACTTGCAAGAGTTATTTGCAAGTTAATGAATGTTGATTTTGTCACTTTTGAAGAGCTCCAAAAAACAATCATCTATAATATCAAATCAAAATTATTTCCGTTTCCCAACCCTAAAGGAACCTTCTTCAAGGTTGGAGATGAGATTAGAAGCGGAATAACGAAATTCAAAATCACAGATATTTTCTACGATAAAGACACAGTGATGGTCACAGCTCGATCACAAAACAGCATTTATAAAGTTAGCCGAATCATCACACTACCCGAAGCAGAAATGATGGAATACTACAGAATAGTTAATCCGGCAGAATTTAATGAATCATAGGAGGTGTTTTTGTGGTCATAAAGAAACAAACAGCGAATGATATTCTTAATCAGATTGTTACTTATATAGGCAAATTCGATAAAAACAAACGCCCTCAAATCATTACACCAAAGCTGAAAGCAGTGATGCACAACTTTACCACTAAAGTTGAAAACGAGGCTATCTACATTGAGTGTACAGAAGATGAAGTTGAATCATTACTTTTTGATTATCTTTATATGTTATCATCAAAAAAACATATCGTATCCTTTGTGTTCGTGGATCAAAACAACTCCATAGAGATTCTCAAAAAGTTAGATGTTATTAGGAATTGGTCAGAATCTTACAAGATAATGCCAACCAATATACTGGATAATAAAATAACGCTTTATATTGCATTTTATAATGCTAAGTTTTCACAAAAATATGAAGTAGATTTAGCAGCCAAGTTGTTCTTGTGATTTGAGGAAAAACGAAATAGGGAACTCTTCCTTTCAGCAATGATAACATAATGTTATTAAAGCTGAAAGGATGATTTTTATGTCACAAAATGAAAAGAACGGCTTGATAAGTCTTGAAGAATATGCAAAAACAAAAGGCTTATCAAATATATCGCTTTCCAGACAAGCGAGAAAAGGAACCTTGAAATCAGCAAAAAAGATCGGAAACAAATGGTATGCTCTTAAATCAGAATTAGATGCAAAATATTATGAGTATTCCGTTATCCCGTCTGACGATTATGTAACCTTGAAGGAGTATTCTACAATTCACGATCTCGATTATGAAATTCTATTATCAGATGTGAGAAAAGGAAAGTATCAATCGGCAATTAAAAACGGAAAACATTGGTATCTTGACAAAAACGAGATCCCGTATTTTGCGAAGTGAATTGATTTTCAAAATTATCATAATATAATGAGCTTTTAAAGGGACTATGGAGGAAAAAGATATGGATAATAGATATAAGGTGTTTCATATAACCTATAAAGTCTATCCGGATTTAGAATGGATGATAAAAGAAAAAGTATTTAATTATGAGCGACAGAATAATCTCTTAGCTGTATCGTTTTCCGTTATATACGACAAGGAGAACGAAAAATATACAGGGATAAGGGATACTGCTATTGTAGTCGAATTTGCTGAGAACACACAAAAGCTTACAAGATATATCAAATTTAAGATATTTCGTATTAACTATCGTCTTTACAGCGATTTCGAAAGTTTATTAAGGTTAAAAATCATAGACTTTGAAGAAAGGTATATTTTATCTCATTTTGAAAATATGAGTTTTAGCGTTTTTAATGATAGTGAAGATGATAAATACGATTCCGTAAGAACAGCTGCGGTTTTAGTAATGTTTCATGAGAGCTCTAGAATCTATGCCAGCGAGAGGGAGAAGATTTCTGGAATGACAGATGAAGAAGCGCTGGCATACAGAACTGAATTAGTTAATCAGGACAGGTCGTATTCTCCCGAAGAAGTTACCGATATATACTCAAAAGGATTGTGGGATGAAGTCTATTTGAGTAACTTCAGTGAAACGGATTTTGAATTTGATGGTGTTCAAGTAAAATCAATGGAAGGTTTTTTGCAATCTCTAAAAACAAGTGATGTGGAAAAACAAATACTGATCTGCTCACTTGTTGGAAAAGATGCCAAAACTGTCGGGAGCTTTAATACTGAATTTGACGGAAGTCATTTGTATTGGAAAGGAAAACCTATTGACAGATTCTCTGGAGAATACCAGACATTACTAAAACGAGTATATCATGCTCGTTTTGAACATGATGCTAACTTTAGAAAAGCATTGGAGTACACAAAGAACAAAAAGTTGATTCATACTGTGGGAAAAACTGATCCCAAAGAAACAATACTCACTGATGCTGAATTCATCAATTTGTTGTCTGGACTTCATGAACTGATTTGAGGTAAGCTTTATGAAGTTTTATCCAGCTGCTGCTATACCTTTGCTATGTTGTAGTGATATAGTCTTAGAGTCATTTGTAAGCTATATGAAAAAGTGTGATGAAGAACCAACTCTCTCTCAAATCTTTCTTGATAATGATATTCCATTAGAGATTGTTCGAGAAAAAGTACCCATAGCCTTGAGGCTGAATAAAGAATTGATGAAAGTAGAAAGAATCGAGCATAAATATAAACTCAAGGATTTCCTTGACTAATACTATTTGAAAGGATGTTTGAAATGACAAAAAGATATGTTAATATTATCTCGCTTTTACTTTGTGCGACTATATTTGTTTTTGCTTTGACCAGTTGCACCAATACCAATAAAACCGAGGAAGCAGAAACAACCGTTTCTACAAGTCCGGCAACGGTTGATGAAGTATCAGTACAGCCGACTGTTTCTCAAACAGCCCAACTTCCGTTAGAGGAAAAAGATTTTCCCAATATCAAGCTTGATTCCGATATAGATGGAGAGAGTCTTCTATATGAGTATTTGAGAGTGATTGACAACGAGCAATACAAGGGAGGATCATTGATTTATATCAATAATGATGATGTTCCTGAATTATATATCAAATCACAATCATCAAATAAAAGCGATATGATATGCTATATTACGGAAGATGGCTTATCTGTAAGCAGTATGAACATTAGTGATTCAGAAGGCTTTTGGTATATGGAAAAGAAATTCAAGGTTCTTGTGAAAGATGTTGATACAGATCAATTTACAGATAGCAACGATTCAGAATCGCCGACAGAGTTGCATAATGGAATCCGTAGAGATGCGAAACTCTATTTCTTCTCCGGCAAAGAATTACATTATGTGTACGATCTCGGAAGATATGTTGTTGACGGCTATAATTACAGCAACGGAGAAAAGGATGACGGCGGTTATGACTATTATGATGGCGAAAAAGATATTTCCGTACTTGATGTGTTTGAAGCAGTGAAGGGATATTTTGACGTAGATAAAGCTAAAACACCGGAAGTCGTCCCTATAAGCAATCTGGTTGATCAGGTGAAAGGAAAAAGGAAGAACTCTGATATGAAAGCCGGAGAATACTACGGCGATATCTATTCTTTGGTCAGTACCTACAAAGAAGTATCAACAACGCGCGAATACTACGATGAAACCAAAACTCTATCTTATCGAATCCCTCAAATCAATCTTGATGGAGAAGATATAAAGGCAATCAATCAGGAAATCCTTGATAAGTTTCTTGATGACGCCAATCATATAGAATCAGACGATAATGAAATGACAAGGTTTATTACTGTAGATTATAATGTCTATGGTGAAAATGGAGTCTTGTCGTTGGTGATAGACGGAAAGGGATTTGGAGGAACTTCATCTCCGGATGACAGATTGATATATACAATAGATGTTTCTGCCGAGAAGCGAATCAGTAATATTTGTTTACTTAACAGCTACGGAGTGGACTGTCAGAAAGTTGCTATCGCCTTTGATAAACAGGTTAAAGCTGGATATGATAAAATAAAGAACGATCCCGACCATCCATTAAATGATCCCAATTCTGGTTTTGATGAATCTACTTACGATTATTTATACAACAGTACAATGGAGCGCTTTTCTCCGGTTGGCGAATATAATAAAATGTTTTTTGACGATGATGGGAATCTTAATATACTCTATTTATATAAATGGGTAGCTGGTTCTGAATTCTATCAAAAGACTTTGCTCATAAATCGTAATGATTTGTTTGATTAGAAACTGAAAAATAATAATCTATAATTTGAAAAACCTAATGCATTACTCTATTGTATTGAAAATTATAAAATAGAATGATATAATAGAATCAATAAAAAATATTGAGGAATGAAAGTTAATGAGATGCAAGAAATGTGGTAGCGAATGGAAGGTAAATAATTCAATGGAGAAATCCATTACTCTATGCCCTTTTTGCAAGGCTCAGCTTAAACCGCAAAAAGGAACAATTAATGAAGTCTTTCGTTGGATAGTTGATAATAATGGTATTCAGATTTTTCAGCAAAAGCGTATTATTAATGCGTACTTAGCGGATCTAGTAGATGAAGAACAAAAAGAAAGAACCAGAATAAAGCTTGCATTATCTTCTGGTGCGGGAGAATTGTTCTACAAGTTGTGGATTCAATCAAAAGGTCAGCTTACTGAAATAGAGTTAAACAGGTTTTTAGTTAGTATTGAAGAACTTGGCTTTACAAAAGAATTTTCGACATATGTGTTAAATGTTTTTTTGTATTCGGTTTCTTTTTCGCCAAAAGTAAATAATTACACAGAAAAGAAAGGACAAGCACAAGATAACGATAATATAGAAAAGCAGAAGTATTTGTCTATATTCTGTAAGTTAATTGAAAAAATTAAACAAAACAAGGAGAAAAGAGAACAGACTGAATACTGTAAAGAGAATTCAAAAAAAACAGATGAAAGTGTCCGTACATCACAAAAAGATCCATTACAAGAAGAACTAGAGGTTAGAATTGGTGAACGGATTTCAGAAGGTCTCTCTAATGTTCAACTAGCTGAATTTGATGCGTGCAAAACTCAGGCAGAAGTTGCCGAGTGGTTAAGAACAAATCGTCCAGATTATAGAATAATAGTTGAAGAAGAGCATCAAAAAATATATGGAATCAGTATCAAAAATGAGTATTTCACCAACGATATTGTAACTTTCCCTTTGTTTAACTCGGTAGTTAATCATCCGAAGTATGGCAATGAGAAAGAGTTTATTCATATTCGTATTTATGGTGAAGATAGATGGTGCCGTTCGTTAGTGCTGACTGAAGGGGGAAAATATGAAGTAGATATTTATATTCGAAATGATGCTGATCCAACCTTTAATACAAAGCAGAAGAATAATAAAGGAGTTGCGCTCAATAGCAAAGTTTCGGTTGATTTACCTGAAGAGATTTTTAATTACAGGGATGGAAGAATTGTAGTTAGAATTATGTGTGATAATGAGAAGAAAGAGTGTGTAGATGAAGTTAAACTTAAATCGTCGAACAATCAAAACTATAGATTACACTACATAACTGGCAGTTCAAAAATATTAAACAAATGGAAAGCAAATAATAGTATATTGCCCACTTCTTTGTTTTCTAAAGAAGGAACACTAATAGGATTAAACGGCTTAAATGGTGTCATCCCCGGTGGGGATGAATATACAATCCATGTGCGGTTTGTTTTTGAAGTTCAGCCAATCGTTAAGGAGAAAGCCGAGAAATATGAGTCTGATGATACATCAACCATGTCGTGGTTCAAGTCATGGTTTAGTAAGTGATAAAACTGTACGAATATATTTGAATAGGGGTTATAAATGAAAGAATACACATTTAAAACCAAAAACAGTAATGACGAAGTTCAAGAATTCATTATTCAAGAGAATGATGACAACATAAAGCTTTTGGAATACTTGTCATGTGATATTAGTTCAGTTGAGATTCCAGATAATATTAATGGAAAACAGATAACAGTAATAGGGGACACTTGCTTCTTTAATCATCCGGAGATATATAGCATTCAGTTCCCTCGCTTGTTATCTGCAATCGGAAATGCATCTTTTGCATTATGTAGTAGAATAAAAGAATTAGTTATTCCCGATTCCGTTGTTTCAATTGGTGTTCATGCTTTTAGAGATTGTAAAGGATTGAAAAGAGTGGTAATGCCAAAACACTTGAAGGTGTTGAGCGCAGGAATATTTGCTTTTTGCTATTTGTCTGATGATGTGCAAATAATATTACCTGAAGATTTAGAAGAGATTAAACCCCATGCGTTCTATAGCGGCGGAACATTTAAACTTGTTGTTCCTAAAAACGTAAAGAAAATAGGAGTAGGTGCATTTAACTGGGGTCCCAAAGTTATAACTTCACTTCCGTTTGATAAGGGATGGTATCTTGACTGGCCCTACGGCGAAAAAATTTTATTATCAGATGGACAGGTTGGCATAATATCAGACATAAAAGAAATAGCGAATGGGTGTGAAATATTAGATGTGAATGTGGATAATAGAACGATAAAGGTCTTTTACCCTTGTTTTAACAGTAGAGATTATCGTTTTGAAAAAGAGGAAAATCAAAGACAAATGGAAGAATCATTTGATATGAATCAAGTGGATGATTTGAAAGATATCTATCAAGCGTGGTATAATGGATTGATTTAGGATTTACGGTTTATGATTATTCATGTTGACATATGATATAACATATGTTAGAATAAATTTACAATTAAATAATGTGTGACATCTCTAGCTGATGTTTTGAAAAAATGAAAGGTTCTCCATAGGAGAAGTGTACCCTTTTGTAGTTTCAAAACATCAGCTTTTTGTTTTGGAAAATGCACCTTGACAATTTAATCCGCAACAAAAACGGGTTGCCGTCCGGTGAAGTAGGCATTAACTCACGAATGTGAGGCGTACCAAGGAATAACCTCGTCTTGTTGAGGAACTGCCAAAACAATAATAAGGAGTGATATTAATGTCATACAGACCAAGTATATCAGTATATATTAACGGAAAAATAGTTGACTATGGGTATTACAGAAACTGGAAAGATAAAGATTTGTTTTACGAAGCTGTTACGATAGCTGCATTCTTTGGCGATTGCAAATCCAGAGAAGAATACAACGATAGAATGTATGGTACTCAAAAAGTAATCCATGTTTATGCACCAGAGTCATTTGAAGCAACGGAAGAAAACTTAAAGTGGTTTGAAGAATTATCTGAATTTCCTGTGATTGTCGATATTACAGAAAAATATATTTATGCCAGTTATAACGGAGTATTATCGGGAAAAGAACTGCAAGAAAGACCATCTGTGACGGATAAAAGACGGCTTATATGCAATAAAGAAGTTTGGAAAAAACTCAGATCGGAAAAAGGAGATTATTTTGAACATATAATGAATGGCAGTTTTTATGATAGCGGATACGGATACATAAAAAAAGCAATTCAAAGAATCAGTAAAGATTCTCCTGATGAGAATTTTACTGCCATACTAAAAAATTGTAAGATTTCGTTCGCTCATTGGGATATGGAAGCTATTAGAAATATTATTATAGAGTGGGATAAGGCTGTGTATCATATGTCAAAAAATTTATTGGACAGAATCGAACATCCTGCCTATATAAGACTTCTTAATGAAATCAGTTGAATTTTCCTATGACTAATTGTATAATTAATTTGATAGTTTAAATGCTTGAATATATGTATAATTATTTGGAAGGGAATCACATGTTATATACAATTCTAACAAAGAAAGCGTTACAAGTCTCCTTTAACGCTCATAAAGACCAAGTCGATAAAAGCGGTATGCCATATGTTTATCATCCGTTCCATTTAGCAGAGCAGATGAATGATGAATACTCAACTTGTGTTGCATTGCTTCATGATGTTGTCGAAGATACAGATGTTACGTTAGATGAGATTAAAGATTTTGGGTTTCCAGACGAGGTTATAGAGGCGCTTGCTTTAATGACACACAGCGATGACGTGCCATATTTGGATTACGTCAGAGCAATGAAGGATAATACTCTGGCAAGAAGAGTAAAACTGGCGGATTTAGCTCATAACAGCGATTTGTCACGGTTTGATAAAGTAGATGAAAAAGCTATACAAAGAGTTAATAAATACAAGCAAGCAATACTTATTTTGGAACGAGCTGAAAAACAGAGTAAGATTAAAAAAGTCAAAGGAAAACATATAAGTTGTTGTAATCATATTGTTCCTGTCGAATATCAATACTGTCCTTCTTGCGGTAAAGCGATAATCAATCCAGAAGAAGCAGGTTTTGATTTGGATTTGGATCAAACGCTTACATCTTGTGCGAATTGCGGCAAATTGTTGGTGCTATATGGAGATTACTGCGGATACTGTGGAAAAAGAACTGGTTTGAAAGATTAAGATAAAAACTGAATCACAGATTTTGATAAGAGCTTGGTTTGTCAGGCTCTTATCCTATTTGAGGGAGATTGAAAAACGACTTGTTCCTATTTACAAAGAAACGGTTTTATTGTATTATTTATACAGAGAATTAGCTGAATCCTATGGGATTGCAAGGAGAATAGATATGCCTACACTTGATTGGATTGGAAAGAGCAAGGTTGTGAATCATCATTTGGATGTTCCGTACAAGGTATTGGAGCGACAGTACAGCTTTGACAAGGACGGAAAACACGCTGAGGACAACGGCAGTGAGAATATGATCATTCACGGCGACAATCTGGAAGCGTTGAAGTCGCTGCTGCCGCAGTATGAGGGCAGAATCAAGTGTATCTATATCGATCCGCCGTACAACACGGGTAACGAGAATTGGGTATATAACGATAACGTCAACGATCCGAAAATCACGAAATGGCTCGGTAAGGTCGTCGGTCAGGAGGGTGAGGATCTGAGCCGCCACGACAAGTGGCTTTGTATGATGTATCCGCGCCTGAAGCTCCTGCACAGGCTGATGGCGACGGACGGCGTTATTTTCATCAGCATAGATGATAATGAGTTGTATAATCTCAAAATGATTTGTGACGAGATTTTCGGCTCAAACTGCTTTGTTTCCAATATTTCTTGGCAAAGGACATATTCAACCCGTAACGATTCAAAGGGCATTGTTAATGAAGTTGAGCATATTCTCTGTTACAGTAAGCAACCGAATTGGCAGCCAAATAAGCTGCCTCGCACCGCAGAAATGAATTCAATGTATAAGAATCCTGATAATGATGTACAGCCGTGGGCAAGTGATAATCCGTTTGCACCGGGAGCAGCTACACATCAAGGAATGGTTTATGCTATTCAAAATCCGTTCTCAGGAGAACTTATGTATCCGAGCAACAGTGCTTGTTGGCGTTATCAGCAAGACACAATGTTAGGAATCATGAACGGATGGACAGAGTATGAACTAAAAGATATAAATGATAGAGCTAAACGGGCTGAGATATGTGGTGTTTCAGAGGAAGATGTGCGCTTAGATGTAAAGGCGATTGTGTTATCAAAACCACTATCAGAAGCTAAAGAAGATGCAAAAAGGATTTTGAAGCGTGGTCAGTGGCCCAAGTTTTACTTTACCAAGAACGGTAAAGGCGGTGTCCGTAGAAAGACATATCTTGATAGCGTTGGAGGAAAACCGCCGACAAATCTATGGCAATATTCTGATACAGGGCATACTGACGAAGCAAAAAAAGCCTTGCTGTCTATATTTGATGGAAAGGCTACTTTTGATACTCCCAAGCCTGCGAGATTGATTGAAATGGTGATTAAGGTTGCCTGTGATAAGGATTCTATTATTCTCGACTCTTTCGCAGGCTCCGGCACAACTGCTCACGCCGTTCTCAATATGAACAAGGCTGACGGCGGCAACCGCAAGTTTATTCTCATAGAAATGATGGATTACGCCGATTCCATCACTGCCGAAAGAGTACGCCGTGTCATCAACGGCTACGGCGACGGTAAAAAAGCGGTTGAAGGCACAGGCGGCGATTTCAGCTACTACGAACTCGGACTGCCTATTTTCAACGGCGAAATGCTCAACGAGGAAATCGGAGAGGACGAAATCAGGAAGTACGTTTATTTCACCGAAACAAAACAGCCGTTGGAGCCGCGCAAGGCTGACGAGCCTTATTATCTCGGAAAATATGTCGATAACGCTTATTATTTCTACTACGAAAAAGAGCAAATCACTACCTTGAACAACGATTTTCTGAACACCATTCAGACAAAGGCAGGAGCCTATGTTATCTACGCGGATTTGTGTACGCTCAGCGACAGCGAGCTTGAAAAGTACAACATCACGTTCAAGAAAATTCCGAGAGATATAACGAAGTTATAAGGTGCATTATGGAACTGAAAAATTACCAAAAGCGAGTGATGAGAAACCTCTCGTCTTATCTCGGCTTTTTAAATGAATATGATATGGTTGAAGCGTGGAAGCGGTATTGGGCTGAACAGGATATTGCCGTAGGCTTCGGCGGCGTTCCGCAGTATCGGGACGAAATCAAAGGTGTGCCGCATATCTGCTTCAAAGTACCCACAGGCGGCGGCAAGACGTTTATGGCGTGTTCCTCGCTGAAACCGATTTTCGATAAAATGCCTTTGGATAAGCCGAAGGTAGTTGTTTGGCTTGCGCCTTCCGACGCGATCATTGAGCAGACGATCAACACCTTATCCGATGTCAACCATCCGTACCGACAGAAGATTGACCGTGATTTTTCGGGCAAGGTCGGCGTTTATACTAAAGAGCAGCTTCTGAACGGACAGAACTTCTCTCCCGATACCGTCAGGGAAATGCTGACGATCTGCGTGTTGAGCTACGCTTCTCTGCGCGTTGACAGCAAGAAGAAAGATGTTCGGAAGGTATATCAGGAAAACGGCAACTTGCAGCGTTTCGCCGAGTATTTCAAGGACGACGATGTTCTGTTAGCCGACACCGATGAAACGGCTTTGATTCAGGCTTTACGCCACCTTGAACCTATCGCGGTAGTTGACGAAAGCCATAACGCGCAGTCAAAGCTCAGTGTAGAAATGCTTGGCAACCTTAATCCGTCTTTCATTCTCGATTTGACGGCGACGCCGAGAAAGAACAGCAACATTATTTCGTATGTTGACGCGCGTGAGCTGAAAAAAGAGAATATGGTCAAGCTGCCTGTTGTCGTGTATAACCGCGACAACGTAAAGGACGTTCTGCGTGACGCAATAAAGCTGCGCGGCAGTATCGAGCAGCAGGCACAGACCGAACAGCAGCTTGGCGGCGAATATATCAGACCGATCGTGCTGTTTCAGGCAGAGCCGAAGTCAAGCTCAGATACTGTGACCTTTGAAAAACTGAAAGACAAGCTCGTTGCAATCGGCATACCCGAAAAACAGATCGCGATAAAAACCTCAAATGTCAATGAGTTGAAGGGCGTTAATCTGTTAAGCCCCGATTGTGAAATCAGATACATTATTACGGTAAACGCGCTGAAAGAGGGCTGGGACTGCCCATTTGCGTATATCCTCGCTTCTGTTGCAAACAAAACCTCCAGAGTGGACGTAGAACAGATACTCGGAAGGATTCTCAGACAGCCCTACGCAAAGAAACACAAAATGCCCTTGCTCAATACTTCGTATGTGCTGACTTCATCAAGGGATTTCCGCACGACGCTCGACGATATTGTTGTCGGCTTGAACAAGGCGGGATTCAGCAAGAAGGATTACCGTATCGGTGAGATAGAAAAGCCTGATTTTGAATCCGACAAGGGCGAACAGCCTACGATTGAAAATGTGCAGCCTGTTTCTCAGGAAACCGATATAAATTGGCTCGATACGGAAATTCCCGACGATTTCCGTGTAGATACGTCTGTTGCCAGCGGCGACGATACAATCGAAACGATGGTTGCAACCGCGACACAGGCAACAGAGAAATACGACGAGGAACTAAACGACGAAAGCAACGACGGATTCTTAGGCGGTGATTTAGGCGATATGTTAAATCAATATCCTATGCAGGAGCAATTTAAGGAAGATGCGGCTTCTCTGCGTATCCCGCAGTTTTTCCTCAAGGGAACGCCGAATCTGTTCAGCGACGGCTATACGCTGCTTGAAAAAGAAAATCTGTCCGACGGATTTTCACTCAACAAAATCCCCGCTGACATCAAATTTAACTTGGCGACAGGAGAAATGTATGAGATTGATGTCGCAGCGCAAGGTGAAGCAATTCCGAAGTATCGCAGAGCATCTAAATCGGAGAGCGACCAGATCAGAGAGTATATAAGGCAGATTTCAAGCGAACATCGCATAAAGGCTTGCGCGACAGCTTTGGCGGCTCAAATCAATAAGAATAACCGCTATGCAGCAGAGGAAGTAACTGCGTATGTTACCCGCGTCATCAGCGAGATGGACGAGGACGCGCTGAACGCAATGGAAAGCTCGATCCCGTTCTATGCTTCTAAAATCAGAGATAAGATTGACGAATACGAAACAGACTACCGCCGCAAGAAGTTTAATGACCTCATTGAAATGAACAAAATTGTTTGCAGAACTGATGGTGCATATGAGTTCCCAAAGGTTATATCACCATCTGTTAGCTTTGATAGTTTAGAAAAATCGCTTTACACGGCTGAGTGCGGCGGTCTGAATAACTTTGAATTCAAGCTAATCAGCAGCATAGTCGAGCTTGATAATGTTGTTTGGTGGCACCGTATTATCGACAGAAAAGGCTTCCGCCTTAATGGTTTTATCAATCATTACCCTGATTTCGTGATTAGAACTCAAAGCGGAAATATTGTTCTCGTTGAATCAAAGGGCGAACAACTCCAAAATGACGACACCAAGGATAAGCTTGCCCTCGGCAAGAAGTGGGACTATATGTGTGGTTCCAAATTCAAGTATTATATGGTCTTTGAGCATAAGGATATGGAGAGTCAGGATTCCTGTACAATGGATCGATTTATTGAGATATTGAAGAACTTATAATGCTGAGTTAAGCGAACGCAGAAAGAAGGTGCATTATGAATCCAAAATTAGAAAAGTTGATTGCCGAAATCGCACCGGATACGATTGA
>JBGUUF010000605.1:0-1753 GCA_045133435.1 Acutalibacteraceae bacterium | reverse complement strand
ATACCGACAAGGAGCACGAAAATGAAAAAGAAATGTTGGATAAAATCAACAATTCCCGCCGCAAAGTTGTAGATTTGCTCACTGATTTTGAAAATGAAGTCAAAAAAAATAATGTAAAGGGCATTGACTTGTCGACCGCGATGTACAACTTACTCGACGCGGCAGATTCAGCAAAATGCATTGAACGGATGATTCCCAAGCTTTCACAGGAGGAAGCCGAGGAGCAAGGGCAGATTTGGAATTCGCTGATGAACATTCTCGACCAGCTCGCAAATATTTTGTCCGATACTACGGTTTCCCTTACTGAATTCACGGATCTATTCACGCTCATGGTAGGCTCGTGCGACGTGGGAAAAATCCCGCAGAGTATGGATCAAGTCGTATTCGGCTCGGCAGACAGAATACGCACGGCAAACCCAAAGGTGGTTTTTGTACTCGGCGCAAACGACGGTGTATTTCCGATGACACCTACCCAGAGCGGAGTATTCACCGAGAACGAGCGCAAAGAATTGATAAGCATGCAGCTTCCGCTGTCAGGTGATATGGAGGAAAGCACTGTATCTGAACAATTCTTGGCGTACTCCGCAATGACCAGCGCTTCTGAACGGCTGTATGTTACATACAGTAGCGCATGTAACGGCGAATCACTTTACAGCTCTGAAATAGTATCCGAGCTGCGCATGATACTGCCGCAGTGCCGAAATCTTTCAAGCAACAGCGAAGTTTCGCTGGATATGATAGAGGGAGTCGAAGCAGGTTTTCTGCTGGCTTCGATGTGCATAAATGACCACACTGAATTTTCCAAATCGTTAATAGAAGCATACAGAAATCGTTCGGAATATGCAGATAAAATTAAAGTTGTAGGTCAAGCAAATGTGAAAAGCGAACTAACTTTACATAGCAAAAACAACGCATATTCGCTGTTCGGCAAAAACATCAGAATTTCAGCATCAAAGGCAGAGTGCTTCCACAACTGCAAATTCATGTATTTCTGTAAGTACGGCATGCAGGCTATTCCGCGGCGGCGCGCCGAGCTAAACCCGTTGGAATACGGAAATGTTGTGCATTATGTATTGGAAAAACTGTTGAAAAATCACGACACCAGTATTCTATCAGACAGCGCTCAACTCAAGGAAAAAATCGCAGTTTACCTTGAAGAATATCTCAACAATGTGATGGGCGGCAGCGATATGAAGTCAGCGAGATTTCTTTATCTTTTTCGGCGACTTGTGGAAACGCTGTCTGTACTTGCGGTCCAACTCAGTGAGGAATTTGCCAAGAGCCTGTTTCGTCCGGAAGCTTTTGAGCTTCCGATAGATGGGGTCGGTGTGAAACCGCTGAAAATTCCGCTGTCTGACGGCACAGAGATTTCAGTTGGCGGCAAGATCGACCGCGTGGATGTATTCCACAACAACGGCAAAAGCTACGTCCGTGTTGTGGATTATAAAACCGGCAGCAAAGAATTTGTGCTGAGCGATATTCTTTCGGGACTCAATATGCAGATGCTGATTTATCTCGATATAATTTGCAGTGAAAATTCGTCATCAGAACCGGGCGGAATTGTGTATTCTCCCGCGTCAATGGGCAAGGTCAAAGGTATCAGAGGTGAAACTTCATTCGACCTTGAACGCCAGGAAATGCTGAAGAAAAACGGTTTGATAATGGATGATTCCGACGTTATCAACGCGATGGAAATCGGCATGGAAAAGAAAGTTGACAAGAAGGAAAACGCCAACGTGAAGGGTGCAAGCAC
>JBGUUF010000604.1:0-2674 GCA_045133435.1 Acutalibacteraceae bacterium | reverse complement strand
TTTCCTCCTTGAATTACGATACTGATTTTGAGAGGCAGAAATGTCTTTATTTTTGAGGAATTGCCTTTCATCTGAAGAGGTGATACGCCGTGGAAACGGCTGAAAGCTTTGGTGAAGCTTTCGGGCGTTTCGTAGCCGTATTTATATGCAAGGTCGATCACTTTATCCCTGCCCGAGATAACGTCCAGCGCGGCGAGGTACAGTCTGCGGCAGCGTATGTATTCGCCTATGGTGTACCCTGTCATTATCTTGAAGCCCTTTTGCAGGTAGAATGACGATATATGCACGCTGTCTGCAACATCATCGGCACTGATATTGTCGAGCAGGTGGCTCTCTATGTAGTTTATTGCAGATTTCAGGCTTTCCGTCCATTCCATTTCTCTCACCTCTTGTCCATATCATAACTCATGCCGAAAAATAATTCCTGTCATTTTGTGGCTTGTTTTGTCTGAACTGTCAATCTAATATTTTTGCCATGTAATATTCATCGACATAATTGCCGTCAACTTTCATGGCGTGAGTTCTTTTTCCCTCAATTTCAAAGCCGGATTTTTTATAGAGTGCAATCGCGTTTTCGTTGTGGCACATCACATTCAATTCAAGGCGCGTGACACCGTTTTCTCTCGCCCATTTTTCGATTTCGGCAAAAAATCGGCTGCCTATGCCCCGCCGTCTGTAGCTCATCAGCACGCCTGTCGATACAGACGCGACGTGGTGGGTGCGCTTGAATCCTCCGCGCTCGGCGGCGATTACTCCCACCATTTTGCCGCCGTCCATCGCAATCAGCATGTACGAGCCGCTGCGCTCAAACCAATCCAGCATACCGCAGAATACGTCTTCGCCCGTGGGTCTTTCGCCCGGCTCATACATCATAAATTTAGTTTCGCTGTCCAGTTCCTTTTGCATTTCACCAAAGCTTAGCCAATCGCTCTTTTGCGGTTTTCGTATTATCATTTTCGGTGTCCTCCGTAGTTGTAAAATTACAGTAAAACCAGGGAAACGCTGAACAAGTCGATTCACACACCGCTCAGTGGCGGATTTTCGCGGCGTGGAATCGACGGCTTCGCCTTTATTAATTTATTCAGCGTATCCCTAGAAAAATTTTTAAATCATCCTTCCCGTCCTAATCGTCGATAACCATAAAATCGGTTATCAGCGAACAAAGCTCTCCATTTTTATCGAATCCCCAGAATGTGGGGTATGATCCATCTCCGTAACCACTGGAAAATGCGACTATATTGTGTTCACTGTCAGGCAGACAGACATTGGCGGTATCATAGGTCGGAACATAGCTTTCTTCCAATGCGTCGTCCAAGGGCTTAAATATATAGTCGTCTGCTTGGTTATGTAATTCTTCCAACTCGCCGCAAACGGTTTCGTCCATGAATCCGCCTGTGCCGCTGTCTACACCATAGCCGAAGAAATCGTCATCGCCCAGCTTGCTTATATCGTCGCCGGCGATGGTTGCAATTTCAAAGTCGGCGGGAAGTTCTTCAGTGAAGCGGATTTCGGCGAATGCCACTCGCTGATCACTTTCTATATGCGCTATATATAACATTACAGGATATTCTCCCGGCGCAACGGTGCGTTCAAACGGGTCTTTTTGGAAATTGCACACGGGATCATTTGCAATGATTTTGCCTGTGGGGAGGTTTATCTTTCCCAAGGATTGCTCGCGGATGGTTATATCGTCCGGAAGTTTTTCCAGGAATTTATCAATATCGCCTGTTCTAAGTGCGATCATAATTTCTTTTTGTAAATACATTTTAATCGTCCTCCGTTTTCTATTTTAATAACGATTACAGGTTGAAAAGGCGCTCGGCGTTGCCATGCATTATCAGCTCGTAATCGTCGGGTGAAACCTGCTCTTTGAATTCGCCGAAATATGCCTGATAGAACGGGTGTGCATAGGTGTCCACGCCGTCGATTGGGTTATCCGTGCCGAAGAGCAGCTTTTGCGCGCCGTATTTTTTGACCAGCTTCAATCCCGATTCCGGCTTGACCCATGCCGTGTCGCCGTAGAGATTGGGCAGTGAGCCTATCAGCTCGATCGCCTCCTCATTGTCTGTGCACAGACCGACGTGCGCCATGATGAAATTGACGTTCGGGTGAGTCTTGGCGACCTCATAGACGAATTTCGGCTGTGACCACTCATCATCTGCGGAATGTATCAGCACGGGGAATTTCCGCTCCGCCGCAAATGCCAGATACGGTGCGATCTGCAGTGCAGTCATGGGCATCATGGAGTAATAGGGGTGAAATTTTAAGCCTTTGATATACTTGCCGCCGTCGCTGATAAGCTTGACGAATTCATCGTTGAAGCCTTCGGTGTTGGGTTTGCACCACGGGAGCACGCCGATCTTGCCGTCGTACTCGCGGGCGAAATCCACTGCGAGCATATTACCGCTGTACTGAGTGAATTCCCAGTCGTCAGGAAGCGGTTCATGCTCCTCGGTGAATTCACAGCCTGCTCCGCTCGAAACGAGGGAGTAGGCTATGCCGTATTTCTCCATAGATTTAATGACATACTCGGGTTTCATGTCAAAGCGTCCGAATTCTCCGATGTGTACATGTGCATCAATAATCATGGCGATGTCTCCTTATTGCCGACAAATGCGGCGGTCAGATTTGGATTATCTTGTTGTAGAGAACCGTGTGGCATTCGTCTATCTTC
>JBGUUF010000603.1:0-1720 GCA_045133435.1 Acutalibacteraceae bacterium | reverse complement strand
ACGCCAAGAGTTTTTATAGCAAACAATCCAAAACGCAAAAAAAGCATTGAAGCAGATTGGTTTATGCATGATAAAAACCTGCGTAATGAATTGAAATGAAAATGCCTGAGATTGAAAAAAGCTGTCAATCCGTGGGCACTGGATATATTTGAGAAAGCTAAGAAACAATTGTAAATTTCAAAAAATGATTTTACCGATTGAACTCCATTGAAAAAATGGACTTGAAACCCGCGCAAAACACATAAAAATTGCCATGATAAGCGACCGCTGGTAAGCAGGACGCAGATGAGTGTGATATGTGAATGATAAGTAGTCAGATGATGAAAAAACATCCTAGCGAAATCGAAAAAGTGCAGGATGCCCGTTGCAAGGCGGTGATAGCTGACCGCTGAAAATGCAAATAGTCATCGAATGAGTAAGGCAAACATTATGTGTATGATGATTGATTCGTCGGAATTCGGAAGAAAAAGCGCACAACGCAAGTAAGACGAAACCGATGTTAATATAGAATTAGAGTACCGAAAAAGGTACAAATGTGATAAGCGGGCTTTAACCGATGTAAAATTGATAAAGAGGCGAAAGCTTTAAAATACATTGCATAAAATTGATAGACAAACGGAAAATGTCAATCAATACAGCAATGAAAAAGCACAGCTAAAAAGGTGCAGTCCAATGAAAAGTTAAATTATCCCCATACAATATAATTCAAAAGGCGTGAACTTAATATGAAAAAGTTTATGAAACTCCTGAGAATTTAAACGGTAAAGGGTGAGTCCAAAGTACAATTTAATTTAACAAAAAGCGGAAAATCAAACAGGATCCGCTGAAAAGAAAAATAAAAAAAGAATAGCCGCAGCGGCATAAAGCTGACTCCAGCACCGATGTTTAAAAGAGAACGTCGGTGCTGTTCTTTTCATTTGTTACATATTTATCTGATTTCATATAAATTTAATGCAAAAATATTGTCAAATTTACTTCAAAATTTATTTGATAAAGGTATGGACGAATAGACAAACTTAATGTATAATATTATTTGATGTAATATAGTAACTTTTAGGGGGAAAATATATTGTTGATTCCTAATTGGCTCACAATTTTAATAATTCTCGTGATATTTGCTGTGATCATGGTTTTGCTTGAGCTTTGCAGAAGTAAATATGTTCTGTCCACCACGCATAAGGCGGTCACTGTTACAGGATTGTCAAAGGTGCTTGACGGCATGAAATTTGTTGTCATCGGAGATATGCACAGCATGAGCTTCGGCGAAAAAAATTCAGAGCTTGTCAGAAAAATCAAGAGAGAAAAGCCGGATTATATTCTGTTTACAGGAAATATGGGCGATGCCAAGGCTGTGCAGGTCGAAGCTTTTTATGACTTCCTCGATGCCATAGGTCGCGATATCCCCGTTGTAATGGTTCCCGGTCGCGATGACCTGAGCCTCGGCAACGGCACGCTTCACAAAAATTTTGTCAAATCAGTCACTGAAGCCGGCGGAATTATTTTGACCAATTCCCGAGCTGAAATAAATGTCGGCGGCGAGAAGATATATATTTACGGTTTTTGTCCCGAGCTTCGCAAGGATGAGGGCAAACCCTCAAGCGAGTGGAAATTCCGCAAGGTCCGCACTGAGGATGTATCTAATGCGCTCGGTGTGTGCCCGAAGGACGCGACTGTTATAGTGATAACCAATTATGCCAAAGGCTTTGAGGCTTATTCGCGC
>JBGUUF010000602.1:0-3281 GCA_045133435.1 Acutalibacteraceae bacterium | reverse complement strand
TCTGTCATCAATAAAGCTATGTGCTTTTTTCATTCCATCTTCTGGATTTTCTGCATTTTCTAAAATTGCCGCAACTTTTCGACCTTCAAAAAGATTATATGCGATATGGCATTTTTCAAAATCATCAAGCTCTTTTTCCGCTAATGCTTTAAATAAATACTGCTTTACTTCATATGATACATCTAATCTTGTAATCCATCCGTTCAGAAAAGCCTTCTTCTTTTCGCTGAATTCAACTTTTTCTGTTGCCGAATAGATGCTTGCGAAAAATTCCTCAATATACGAATTTGTATCATCAGGCTGATAGCTAAACGGCTTTTCTTTTTCAAACTTCTCCGATTTGCAGAGCACTGCTTCTACCCAATCGTTTTGATAAACCGCCGCTACAAACGCAGGCAGCTTGGCAAGCTCTCGGATTTGTTCGGGTTTAAGCGCGATGGATTTGCCTACGCGCTCGCAGTCTGTTTCATCCGGCAGACGGAACACAAGCTTGGTGTTGGTATTGCGAATAACCGCGTCGTCCAGCAAATCAGGCGCCTGGTCGGAGATGATAAAGCCCTCGCCGTAGGTTCGCATTTCGGCAATGGCATTCGTCAGCATTTCAACGGATTTGCCCTGCAGGTTAGAGCTTTCCTGCGATTGTGCCAATGTTGTTTTTCTCAACAGATTATGCGCTTCCTCCAGAACGGTAACATGCTGCAAAGCCGCGTTCATATTGCCGGTATGCAGGCGATATTCCTGCAGCTTCATAATTAGAATACCCATCAGCAAGGATTTGGTTTCCGCTGAACCTACTCTGCTGATGTCAACAATAACATTTTCATCAAACAATTCACTATTGCTGATTTCATCATTGGCGCAGAAGATTTCGCCGTTGATGCCGTTCGTAAGCGATTTCACGCGAGTAATCAATGCACCCTGATAATCGCTTTTGGTATCGGCAGAATAAAGTGAGTTTTCCATTACCTCGGGCAGTGCTTTCATTAAATCAGCAAAAGTCGGGAAGTCCGTGCTGTAATAGGAATAATTGGAGAACACCCAACCCTTGTCCTTATACGCCTTTTCGATAGCGTCCTTGAGCACGGCAGGCATTGCCGCATACATTGGCCAGCAGGCGTTAAAAATCTCTGTCAACCGGTCAATATGCTCCAATACACTGATACTTTTCGGAAATGAAAACGGATTGATTTTCAGCAGCTCGGTGATTCTCGGGTTGGTGCCGTAAACCTTTACGTCACAACGACCGCCGAGCACGTTTTTATATTCGCCTTTTGCAGGCTCGATCACCAAGAATTTCTTTTCTTCGTCTACTAATTTATCCAATATCTGATAAATCATATTTGATTTACCGGTACCGGTTGAACCGGTGATGAAGGTATGCGAACACAAGCTGTTGATATCCAGCTTTACCGACGTTTTTTCTGTTTTGCGCATATGGAAAATATTGCCGATTTGAATAGCGTCATCACTGTCGGCAAGCTGTGTAAAGCGTTGTACTTCTCTGCCGAACGCAACACTTTCAAGCACAGGCAAGCCGCTGACGGATTTTTTCGGCAGATTCAGAGAATATGCCAATTCCCTGCCCGTCAGACTTACAGTGGTGCTGACATGCGGCGGATACATCAGCCAATTTTCATCTTCGTCGATATACTCTTCTTTCAGCTCAAATTGAGGATGCTGTAACAGCCGCAGAAAATCGAGTATATTGTGAATATCCTGTTCGCTATTCTCATTAGGAACCCACATATTGACCGCGGATTGTGACAGATAGGATTTTTCGCCCTGCGTCAGCGCCAAATACATATGCGCCGCATTGTTTGCCACAACAGGACTGTCCGAAAGAAAATAAGCGGAAAAATCCCACATACCAAGCGCGGTGCCGGCTTCGATACGCTTTATTTGCTGCTCTATCAGTTCAAGTGTGTTTTTTACCGAATGATTTGTAAAGGTTTGTGTCAAGGAGTCATTTTTCCCCAAGAAAACCGAAACATTGGAGGAACGCGCAAAATTAACACCGAAATTAACTCCAAGGCTATTGGTTACACTATTTGCCTTTGTAGCCATTTTGCCGATAGTATCCGTAATTTGCTTTCCTTTTTGGAAAGTGTTAGAGTGGTTTTTAGATTGTGTTTGTGTATGTCCTTGACTATCGGTATGAGATTGCGTGTCAACTGAATTTGTTCCCTCAGTATTTGAGGTACTTTCAGAATGAGTGGTACCTGTTGAACTTCCCCAATTATAAACGATTGCATTCCATCCGCTGTTCTTGTTTTCAGTATCACTATCCCCCGAGCTTTGACCTTTGCTATAACTCTCTCCATCGCTATGTGAATTACCGTCAGACTGTGTATTAGTGTCTGATTCAGAAGTTCCGGCAGACTCCGTTTCGCTGTTGCTCTCGTTCTCACCTGATGATGTTGATGAATTAGTGCCTGTAGTATTTGTCTGCCCGATTTGTTTGCCTGCGGAACCGCCGAGATTAGCTCCCATAGTAGCGGATGCCCCTTCGGCGGTTGTTTCGGTATAAGTAAAGCCCGTCTGCCACTGCGCATAAGGCGCAAGCCGGGAATACAACTCGCTGAGAGCAACTTTTCGCTCTAACCGTTCCTTTACAGGAGTAGCAAGTAAAATAATCGTGTATGCTTCATTATCGGTCTGAGGAACAATGCCGTCCAACAGCTTTTCCATACATTGACCTGTAAACTTCTCGGGCTTTTCCGATTTTTCAGAAGAAACATTGGACACGGCGGCAATAACCGTACTTTTAATTTTTTTCAATTCGGGGATAATGCCAATTCCATCATCTGTGACACTCCTTGACTTGATTTCAACTCCCGGAAAATTTCCCCTGACGGAAGCAACAAGCCTGTCCTCTATTGCATTGGCAATAGAAGGTGTATCTTTAAAATAATTGTTCACAACCGCGAAATAGGCTTTACAGCGTTTTTTGTTTCGATGATATATTAACGCGATATTACAGTCTTCCTCGCTGAGTACCTGATACATATTTGTCAGCTTGTCAACGTTGTCCTCTGTGGGATCGGACACCCACTTGGTAACTTCAAAATATCGGATGCGGTTATCTATCGCTACCTTATCATTTTCCCGATTGGGCGCCATTGGGTGATAGAGTGATGAGATCAGCGGAAGATAGGCTTCATATGCTTCTATTGAGTAGGTGCCAAGCAGCCTTTTGATGCCTTCGTCGTCAAATTCAGGTTTTTCGCTAAGATAGCTTTCGCGTAATTTTTCTATCTTTTCTAATTGTGCAGAAGTCAGTC
>JBGUUF010000601.1:0-4434 GCA_045133435.1 Acutalibacteraceae bacterium | reverse complement strand
ATACACACCTGTTGTAGAGGATGTTATATCAATTTTTTATGTACCTTGACAATTTTATCACATTGTCGTGTTTTGCCACTAAATATAATTGTTTTACTGTTTATTTTGTAAATTGAAATAATAGAATTTATATGATATAATTACAGTGAATTAAGACTGGTTATGTTGTGGAGTATTTTATGTGGTAACATGGTTCGCGAAATTTACATGGCATATTATGAAACCATAATAGAGGAGAAATTATAAATGGAAAACACAAACAAAAAAAGTCTTTCGGAAGCAAAAAATAACATTTCTTTGGAGAATCTTATAAGTACCGCGATACAAATTCCCGGTGTAAAGGTAAACAGAGAAGATTTTCTTCGCGAACAATTTAAAAGTGTATCTTCCGATACGCTTAACGCAATAATTGAAAAAGGTCCGGTCGAGGCGAATATTTCCAGAGCCGAATTGAAAAAAATAGCGCATAAAATTTTAACCAAAAGAACATCGTTCTCTACAGCCGCATCTTTTGCTGCGGGTATTCCCGGCGGATTTGCAATGGCGGCAACTATCCCGGGTGATATGTTGCAGTTTTATGGGGTTGCCTTGGGAATGGCTCAGGAATTAGCGTACTTATATGGTGAACCGGATTTATGGAATAACGGTATGCCTGATACCGAAAAAGTTAAAAATCAGTTGATTTTGTATTGCGGTGTTATGCTTGGAGCAAGCGGTGCGTCACAGACGGTTAGAGTGCTGTCATCTTCACTGGCAAAACAGGCACTAAAAAAGCTCCCCCAGAAAGCCCTGACCAAAACATTTTATTATCCGATTGTAAAATCAATAGCCAAAGCATTTGGTGCGAAGATGACAAAGGAAGTATTTGCAAAAGGTGTTTCAAAAGCTGTTCCTATTATTGGCGGCGTAGTCTCCGGAGGTATCACATTGGCTACGATGATACCTATGGGAAACCGCCTTATTGCTACTCTTGACGAAGCTCATTTTTCTTACTCCAATTCTGACTTTGAATCGGATTGGCATGATATTGTAGCTGAATGTAGAAATTTTGAAGCAGAAGAAGCCGAAGCAACGCAATCCCCTTCCAATACATCCGTGGACAATACAGAATCTGTATTAGAAAAAATAAATCAGGCGAAACAAATGCTTGACAGTGGCATTATTTCTGATGAAGAGTTTGCACAAATTAAAGCGAAACTTATTTCTCAAATGTAATATTATGCAGGTACTTTTGTTGATAAAAAAGTACCTGCATATTTTTGTCATATCATCACTTTTTGTTGATAAATTTTGATTATTATGCCATAATTTAAGAAAAAGAGTGAAAAGGAGCGGCATATGTCTAAGATCAAAAAATATTTGGGTATCGCGGCGGCGGCAGTGGCTGTAATTGCGGTGTGGGCGTTTGTGGTGCTGGATTTCAATATATTTGTAGACTGGCAAACCGCGCAGGAAGAAAAAGATATTACAGATTCTTACGATTTGAAAGATGTAAAATCGCTCAGCGCGGTAAAGTCCATAGACGAAATATCGGTGGGTCAGCGGCTCAAATTCGGCAAATACCAGCAGGACGGCCAACGCATCAACGGCAAGGAGAAAATATTGTGGCGCGTGCTGGCGATCGAGGATAATAAGGTCCTGCTGATTTCGGAGAAGCTGCTTTGCTACATGCCCTACCATGATAAGTGGGAGCCTGTGACATGGGAGACCTGCACGCTTCGCAAGTGGCTGAACGAAGATTTTTACAAGGATGCGTTCGGCTTTTTTGAGCGCGAGAGGATCGCTCTCACCACGTTGGATAATTCCGCAAACGCGAAGTATGACACGGTGAGCTGCTCCGACACGCAGGACAAAATTTTCGTGCTAAGCATTGACGAGGCGCTGAAATATTTCGAGTGGGACTATGATATGAGTGCCGATGCGACCGATTATGCAATGTCGCAGAAAGAAGGCTTTAAATTCTTCGCCTCGAGTGAGTGGTGGCTGAGGTCGATGTATCGCTCGGAATATTACTACCTCGCCGCGACAGTCAGCGTATTTGACGGCATTGAAAAATGCAGATTATTTACCGACAGCGAAGATATTGCTGTGCGCCCCGCCATGTGGGTCGAGATAAATTAAAATTCAGAATGCATAATTCATAATGATCGTGTAAATTGTGAATTATGCATTTTTCTTTGGCATATCAAACAAACGGTAGCACAAATGGCGGGATTTTTCGGCAATATCGCAGAAATGTGTTTATTATTTAAGAAAATTATGGAAAAAGCTATTGACAAATCGGTTAGTAAGTGCTAACATATACCACGGTTAGAGAGTTCTAACCATATATTTTAAAGCACAAGTTAGTTCTAACTCACTTAAACAGTGAATTTTATTTTTAAGGAAGGGTTGATTATGATGCCGTTGACATTTGCCAATATAGGTGAAGAAAACATGGTAAAAAAGGTCGGAGGAAGCCCCGAGGTGCGCGCGCACTTGGCGGACTTGGGATTTGTTGCTGGCGGAAATGTTACAGTAATTTCCACCATGGGCGGCAATCTGATAGTCAATGTCAAGGAATCCCGCGTAGCCATAAGCAAAGAAATGGCTAATAAAATCATGGTCTGAGGAGGATTTATTTATGAAAACACTGAAAGAAGCAAAGGTCGGCGACACCGTCACGGTAGTCAAGCTGCACGGCGAGGGCGCAATAAAGCGCAGAATCATGGACATGGGCATAACCCGCGGCGTTTCGGTCAATATACGCAAGGTCGCACCGCTCGGTGACCCGATCGAAGTCACAGTCCGAGGATATGAATTATCGCTCCGCAAGGCTGACGCAGAAATGATCGAAGTCGAGTAATTTTTTTAGGATACGATTAGTTAATGCTAATCGTTTTCATTTGCGAAATGGTTAGTTGATGCTAATAAGAGATTGAAAGGAAGAAACTTTTATGGAGATTAAAATTGCCCTTGCCGGCAACCCGAATTGCGGCAAAACTACACTGTTCAACGCTTTGACGGGTTCCAACCAGTTCGTCGGAAACTGGCCCGGCGTTACCGTTGAGAAAAAGGAAGGCAAGCTCAAAAAGCACGACGATGTCGTTATCATGGACCTGCCGGGAATTTATTCCCTCTCGCCCTACACACTTGAAGAGGTCGTCGCGAGAAATTACCTCATCGGCGAACGCCCCGACGCTATTCTGAATATCATCGACGGTACCAACCTCGAGAGAAACCTCTACCTCACCACACAGCTCACCGAGCTTGGAATTCCCGTGGTCGTGGCGGTCAACATGATGGACGTTGTTGAGAAAAACGGCGACAAGATACGCATCGACGAGCTTTCCCGCGAACTCGGCTGCAAGGTGGTCGAGATCTCCGCACTTAAAGGCACAGGCGTTATGGAAGCGGCAGAGGAAGCTGTCAAGGCGGCTCAGTCCACCAAAACCGTTCCTCAGCACAGCTTCTCGGGTGCTGTCGAGCATGCGATCGCACACATCGAAGAAGCGGCAGTTCACGACATGCCCGCTGAACAGCAGCGTTGGTATGCGATAAAGATTTTCGAGCGCGACGAGAAAGTTCTCAAACAACTCAACCTCGACAAAGACGTGCTGGCTCACATCGAGGAGGACATAAAGGCCGCTGAAACCGAGCTTGATGATGACGCGGAAAGCATCATCACCAATGAGAGATACATCTACATCGCATCGATAATCAAGGGCTGCTACAAGAAGCAGAACGCAGGCAAGCTCTCCACCTCCGATAAAATCGACAAAATCGTTACAAACCGCTGGCTCGCTCTCCCGATTTTCGCGCTGGTCATGTTCCTCGTGTATTATGTATCGGTCACAACTGTCGGCACATGGGCGACCGATTGGGCAAATGACGGCGTGTTCGGCGACGGCTGGCATATCACAGGCGCGGCTGAATATGAAGAAGCCGCAGAGGAATACGTTGTTCCCGGCGCAGTGATCGAGGCGTTTGAAGCCGCCGCCGAGGAAAAGGGCATTGACCTCGAAACAGCCGAGGCAACAGACCTCGCTGACATCACAGCAACAGCTTATCTCTACGACGATGAAACAGGCGAAGTCGCCGAGGAGATCGCCGTGGATTACATGGAATACCTCAAGGTGAGCAAGGTGGAAGAACCCGCTCCCGAGGATTACGGAATATGGGTTCCCGGCATTCCCGTACTGGTTGAAAACGGTCTCGACGCTATCAATTGCGCCGACTGGCTCAAGAGCCTGATCCTCGACGGTATCATCGGCGGTGTAGGCGCGGTTCTCGGCTTCGTTCCGCAGATGCTCGTTCTCTTCATCTTCCTTGCATTCCTCGAGAGCTGCGGCTACATGGCTCGTATCGCCTTTATCATGGATAGGATCTTCCGCAAATTCGGTCTTTCAGGCAAGTCGTTCATCCCCATGCTCATTGGCACAGGCTGCGGCGTTC
>JBGUUF010000600.1:0-3812 GCA_045133435.1 Acutalibacteraceae bacterium | reverse complement strand
CGCGGCGAACACAGGTCCTGCCAACGGTCCGCGACCTGCTTCATCCACGCCGCAGATGGTCGCAAAGCCGCCGCCGCGCGCCTCATTTTCATATTTAAGCCAGTCGATAGGCTCTTTTTCAACTTTTTTAGGCATAAAAATACCCGCTTTCAAATTAATAATTTAAAATCTGGCAATGAAGATCATACAATATATAGCACTAAAGTAGAGCATGTATAATGTTCTGATTTAGTGCTTCTGTAAATTCTGATTTATTAATATTCGTCGGGTTGTTCAAGTGTGATTTTGCCGAGCTTGCCGCCGCGGTACTCGTCCAACAGCATCACGGACACGCGCTCATAGTCGTAATCACCGCCACGCATTATCATGCCGCGCTTCTTCGCCACGGCTTCCATGATCTCCAGCGGAGTCATGCCCTCGACAGAATCCAGCTTGTAGCGTTCGCATATCCGCTCGGGGTAATATCTGCCCATGTAGCCAAGCAGGTCGAGACACAGTGTTTCAATATCCACCACCGCGTCCTTGACCGCGCCCGTGAATGCCAGCTTGCGCCCGACCTCCATATCGTCGAATTTAGGCCAAAGTACGCCGGGAGTATCGAGCAGCTCGATGCCGCCGCCGATAGTGAACCACTGATTGCCGCGGGTAACGCCCGGACGGTCAGCGACCTTCGCCTTGCCGACCTTCGACATGCGGTTGATAAATGAGGACTTGCCGACATTCGGAATTCCCACAACCATCAGCTTGATACTGCGACCGCCCATGCCCTTTGACTCCCACACGGCTATCTTGTCCGCCAGCAATTTGCGTACCTCGGCGGAAAAATTATTCAACCCCTTGCCGGTCTTGCAGTCGCATGCAATAGCGCGCGCACCCTTCTTGGTGAAATAATCTATCCAGCGCGCGGTCGAAGCTGAATCCGCCACATCCGCCTTGTTCAGCAGTACAATGCGCGGGCGGTTTGAGGTTATCTCGTCGATTTCAGGATTGCGGCTGCTCATGGGTATTCTCGCGTCGATTATCTCCACTACGCCGTCCACCAGCTTGATGCATTCAGCCATGCGGCGGCGGGTCTTGGTCATATGACCGGGATACCACTGGATATTCTGTGCGTTTTCGCTGCTGAATTCGTTTGCCATCAGTCCAGACCTCCGACGCTCTCAAAGGGATAAATTCTGAATACAGCCTTGCCCATGATGTATTTCTCATCCACCATGCCCAAACCGGGGTCGCGGCTGTCGAAGGAATCGTTGCGGTTATCGCCCATGACGAACACCTTGCCCTCGGGCACGGTTATCGGATATTCATAGGCATCGCCTTCGCGCTCTATATCCTGATCGAGAATGTAAGTCTCGTTGAGCTTCACGCCGTCCACCATAACGGTATCGGTTTCCGCATCAATGTCAATAGTCTGTCCCTCAACGGCGATAACGCGCTTGATGAGCGGCTCGTTGTCGTGGCTGTTGGGCTGTGTGACTACCACTATGTCGCCATTTTTCGGTGTGTAAAAAAGGCTGCTGAGCACTATTCTGTCGCCCGAATGAAGTGTCGGCTGCATCGACGGTCCCGAAACGCTGACGATTCTGAACACAAACGTAAACATCAGCACCACCAGTGCCAGTGCAAACGCCACCGCCTCGAGCCATTCGTAAATCTCAACTACAAATCCGCCCGACTTTTCCTTCTGTTCTTTTTCATTTTCTTTCATCAAAAAATACCTCCGTTTTAAACGGCAAACCCCTTTTCATAACAGAACAGTTACTCTGCCGCAATAGTTCATTATAATATTATAATACAATAATACATATATTGTAAGATAAATTTTAATATAAATCAAAATTTTACATTTTGCCCACAAACAAGCAAAAGGGAGACGCTGGCAAACGTCCCCCTCTTTCCAATTTGAAAAAGATAAGATAAAAGCAAAAATTACTTCTTGATGAGTTCCTTAACCTTTGCAGCCTTACCAACGCGATCGCGGAGATAATAGAGCTTGCTTCTTCTGACCTTACCGTGACGAACGATCTCGATTCTGTCAACAGCGGGTGAATTTACGGGGAATACTCTCTCAACACCTACACCGTAAGATACACGGCGAACTGTGAATGTCTCGGAGATACCGCTGCCCTTGCGAGCGATAACTGTGCCTTCGAACATCTGGATTCTTTCCTTCTCGCCTTCACGGATCTTAACGTAGACCTTGAGTGTGTCACCGATCTCAAACTTGAGCGGCTCTGCCTTCATGCTGTCTGCAGCGATTGACTTCAATGCTTCTGTTGCGTTCATAAATAAAAACCTCCTGATAATTTCAGACATTCATACAGTGCATAAAGCCACTCAGAGGAATATCCGCTTTGTAATGACGCGGCGGTAACTTAATCGCCGCCAAACCCCAAATGCACCGCGCAAGAAGTGTCGCGGACACATCGGAAAATTGCTCGGCGCGACCACATCGCGCTTGCAACTATGCAACTTCGACATTATATCATGTCCACACGAAAATTGCAAGTGTTTTTTTCGACAAATTCAAAATTCCCAATAAAAAACTACATTTTTATTTGAGCTTGACCCCGGTTTCGGACTCGACTGCCTCCAAAAACGCATTGTACTTGTCCGAAAGGAACTTATTCATGTCCACATCCTCGTCAATTCCCGCGAGCAGCGAGGTATCCTTGATGATCTTATTCACCTGGTCCACAGCCTCTTTTACATTGCTGTCGAAATTCTTTTTCGTTTCGGCATCCAGAGAATTATACGACTCCTTTACACCCGTTTTTATCTCTTCCTCGGTGCAGTTGCGGCTGTCGATAACGAGGTCGATAAGCTCGGCGGCGGCATGCAGTGCTTTGAGCGATGAGCCTGCCGAGCCGGGATTGATGTTGGCGATGTCCCTCATCACCTCAATGCAGTCCTCTTTGTCGAAATTCGACTTGGTGACGCTCTCGGTGGGTGCATTTATCTTATCCACCTCAGCTTCGACAGCATCGGCAAAAACGTCGTATTTGATTTCGGAATACGTCTCAAACTTCGCATCTGCGCCTGAATCGGCTATCAACGCAGTCACGTCACTTTCGCCGTCCGCAATATTCTCGGCATAGTCGTCTATCACGTCAAAATTCTGCTTAAAATTGAGCTTGTCCTCGTCGCCGAGCTTGCTCAGATAATCCTTGACCGTGGCTGAAATTTGATCCTGCCCCGCCTGATTTGTCTCAGTCCAGTTGAGAATATTCACCGCCACAATAACAGCCTTGAGTGAGCTGCCCGCAGTGCCGGGCTCGTAATGCAGTATGCCGTCGAGCAGTGCAACGCATCCGTCAGCGTCATATGCCACAGCGGTGCTCGAAATCTGATTGCTCGAAGTATCATTGCCCTTTTTGTTTGAGCATCCCACCGCCATTGAAAGAACCAATGCCGCCGCAATTGCCATCGAAATAATTTTTTTCATAAAAACCATCCTTTCTGATTTTCTGATCCATAATTTATAATGCACCAATGCACATTAAAATACTATATAATAATTTTAACATATAAAATCTGTTTGTCAATCATTACCTGCAAAATTATAAGGACAAATAACAAAATTGACACATCAATATTATTGCCTGTTATAAATGGAGTTTTCAAAAAACATTTTAAAACGACAAAAATCAGTGGTATTCAAGTCTGAATATCGCTGATTTTTAAGTGTATGTGAAAATTTAAATAATTGGAGGGCAGATTTTGAGATCTATTCCACTTCTTCGCCGCAGTTCGGGCAATGACAGTGGGATTTAAAAAGATATTCGCCGCGAAACGGCAGAGCGTGACTGCAA
>JBGUUF010000599.1:0-4974 GCA_045133435.1 Acutalibacteraceae bacterium | reverse complement strand
AACAACAATATGACCGTCTAATACATCTATTACAGATAAATCATTTTCAGTAGTATAACCAATACAGGCTTTTATTCCTTCCTTATCCCCTTCTACAAAGGTATATTTAAGTATATTATCTTTTTTATCAGTATTAACTTTTTCTATTGGAAAATATTCGTATTTTAAAATATTTTCAGTTTTAATAATTTCTTCCTTTTCTTCTGTTGTAATAGCTTTTAAGTTGGGAATCTTCACCTACTCCTCCCGTGATGACAGGTGGCACCTGCCACGATTTGGGCGCAGTTACTCCTTGGCGGAAAGGGATTCATTTCGGCGATTAAAATTTTGTAATTTTCCAAAAAGAAAACCACAACCTTGTTTTCCGTGCTAAAATATGCCTGTTTGATTTTTCTTGGAGGTTTTGGGAATGGAAAACAAAAAGACCTGCGCCGACTGCATCAACCTTGGCAGAGAGGTTTACTGCATGAAGTGCAAGAGACTCAAAAACGGATATAAGGATTTGTTTGTGGACGCGGCACCTGTTCAGGCAAAGCCGCCTGTGGCGAGCAAAAAGTAAGCGGAAGCGGATGGCACGGTCATCCGCTCCTTTATTTCACTTCGGTTTCAGCTTATAAAGCAGGCTACTTTTCGCGTCGTTCTTGCGGTAACGTTGCTCAGTTTCTATGAGGTCAGCTTTCCTCAAATCGTTCAGAGCTCTGCGGACGGTGGACTGCGAGAGCTTCAACTCCTTGGCAATCGTCGAGATAGACGGCCAGCATTCACCTTCCTTGTTGGCGCGGTCATCGAGATAAATGTACACAGATACAGCGCGGTGGGGCAGATCGGATTGATAAAGAAAGTTAAGGCGACCCATCTGCATTCACCTGCTCTTTCGGAGGGATCATCGTCTGCTCTGGCGTTTCGGAGGCACCTCCGCGCTTTTTTCTCCGTTCCTTTTCATTGAGAGGCTGGACTTCATCAAAAATGTTTTGCTGTTCATCGCCGTGTGGTTTGCCGCCGCGGTTGGCTTTTTCAGATACCGGCGGTTCATCAAATACAGATTCCGGATGGTACTTCTCCATAATGCCGTCTTGAATCTCTTTCTTTTCGGCGTACTGAACCTTGCGGTTGCCGTTCTCGGGAACGGTGTACGGGTGCTCGTCGTCAAATTCAATGCCCCATTTGAAGAACAATTTCAGGTGTACACGCATAGGGTGAACACCTGTTTTCATTACGATGAAATCGCCTTTCGGCATAGCTTTCAACTCGTCCGGCGTCATTAAAGCACGTTCAACCATCTGCAAGGACTGTGAGGGATTATCCTTTCCTCTGCTGATAGAACCGGACATGACAGTTCTTGAACCGAGAGCCTTTGAGAGTGTTTCCGCCGATGAACTGTTCGGAGCGAAACCGCCGAAGAGAGTGATCTGCGTGTTATCAACGATGATTTCAGCACCCTCTTTGCCGTAGTTTTTGTCGAGCTGCGAGAAGGATTGGATGATAGGAACGATCTGCAATCTCCGAGATCGAGCCGCAGAAAACATCATTTCGGCTGACTCAATTTTAGGAATCGTTCCGAACTCATCGCAGTAGAATACGCAGCGATTTTTCAATTTACCGCCGTTTTCATCGGCTACAGCGAGAATCTCACGGTAAAGCTGTTGGATAATCAGCGAGACCATGAAGAAGGTGTTGGGATTTTCCTCCGGCATTACTACGAAGAAAGCGGATTTTTCATTGCAAAACCGCTCCGCGTCAAGCTCGGTATCGAAGCAGAGAATCTGTTCCAGCTCTGAATCAAGAAAGCCGTTCAGCCTTGATAACGCTGTGGACATGACCGATGCCATGCTCTGTTCTGCCGTATTCAAAGCGGCTCCGGCGAACCACTTCGCTTTGTGATCGTTCGGCAACAGCTCCATGAGCTGCTGAAACTGATTCTTACCTTTCTTGCCCGGGGACGGTGCCAAAAGCTCCTGAATAATTTTGAAAACGGAGACGATGTGCCGTTTCTCGGGAGCGCAAAACTCCGCGACAAGCAGAATGGTCGCCGTCAACAATCCCTCCGCCGCGTCGTAGAAGTAGGCGTTTTGACCGAATGAGGAAGCGTCCATTCCCGCGAGAATGATGGTTTTGGAAATGATTTTGGCGTATTTTTCACACTTAGCTTTGTACACTAACTGGTCGGGGTTCTCCTGATACAAGTCCATATACTTGTTGACAAGGTGAAGCAGGTTGTTGCTGTTTGAGCGCGTAGGGTTACGCAAATCGACGACAGATACATGGTAACCGTACTCCTTTGCGATGTTTCCGTAGTTTCTCATGATGTCGCCTTTTGTGTCGACTGACAGAAATGACATGCCTGAAGCACAGGCATATTCGATACAAGGATAGAGCCAGAACGCCGTTTTACCCACGCCCGCCGCGCCAATCATCAGAACATGGACGTCGCCGGTATCCACCAAAGCGGTGGTGTTTCCCTGACGCCCAACGACGATTCCCTGGGGAACCGCCTGTTCCTCAACCGGTTTTCCTTTCTTCTTTCTATGCTTCACGGCACGGGCAACGGTAGGTATTTTACCGTTCTTCGCCTGCTCACGCCACCGCTTCGGCGTGAACGGTATGTGCTTGTAGGTCTGCCTGATTTCCTTTTTTGTCGCCCAGCGAGCGGTTCCGTGCTGACCGTCGCCGACGGTTTTGCTCTTGATGTTGTTGAGATTATAGAAATGATTGAGCAGCGTAACGCCGCCGAGCACGGCAAACATCGCCGCGCCGACTAAGATCAAGATAACGACATTTGACATGGTTCCGGCACCTCGCTTTCATAATTTTCTTCTCTCAAAGATAACAAATCCTCGTTCCAATCCTTGCCGTTCGGGACGAGGATTGTGCTTTTTATTCCTTTCAAGAATAATTTATCAGAGATTCTTTTCGCTGCTTTATGTCCGGCTTCGTCGTTGTCGAGACAAAAAAAGATCTCTTGCAGATTCGGGTTATCCGCTAACATTTGGAATAATACTCTGTCGGAAACCGAACAGGCGGCGGCATAGCTGTGCTCTTGCCAGTGATTCTTGTGCATGGAAATGAACGAGAGCATATCGATCGGCGACTCAAAGAGGCAGACATATTTGCTCCTGCCGTGCCAATGAAAGCTGTATTCGGCTGCTCCGTTCGGCGCGTTTCCCTTGTATGTACTCTCGCTGCCGGTGCCGCGCTTGTGAGCGTGGCGCGGTATTCCGTTGGTATCATAGCCGACAAAGACAGCGTTGTGGTGCCTTTTCGATTCATAGATCATCCTGTTGTGGACAAAGGAATAGAGCACGTCACGATCGATCCCGCGCTGAAACATCAGGTAAGCGAAGACTCTGCGCATATTGCCGTTGGGCTTTGGCAGCACAAACGGCTTCTTTGGTTTCCTTTCCACAGGCGGTGATCTGACTAATTTGCCGTGACCGCCGCCGAGAAGATAGTCCACCGCCTCGGGATAATCCTTGTTATAGAACCGGCGAACGAAGTCAATCGCGTCGCCGCCCTCCTGCTCATACTGATTGAACCACAGGTTTCCGCGTATGGTTATCTTCTGACCGCCGTCGTACCATTCATACTCGGAGCCGACCTTTTTGAGGGTTTCTCCCTGACTGCGGAGCAGCTCGACGAGGTCGGTTTGGCGTGCCATGTCCTTCTGTTCGTCGGTGTATTTCTTGAATTTAGTTGACAGTTTTTGATACCTCCTATCCGTGTTTGAGCCCGTGAGCTTCACGTTTCTCATCAATTTTTCTGCGTAATTTCTTATCCGTCTGGTTCTCCTTGCTCTTGCGCTCGTCCTCCAATCGGTTCTGTATAATACGGGCAAGGTGCTGTAAAAGCTGAAACGCAGCCATAGCAACCGACGGATTTTTGCTGTGACTGAGGTTGTACAGGAGCTGCGCGGCGTACTCGTTGCCGTGCTCTGCCGACGAGTTCAGATATGATAGAGCGAGATCAACGTCCCTCTCCACGCCGTTCCCGTAGAGATACATCTTGCCGAGCATATACTCTGCATAGCTGTTTCCGTTCTCAGCGGCGGCTGAAAAGCACTTGACCGCTCTGTATGTGTCTCGGTTTTCCTCGTCCGTCAGATAGAGCTTGCCTGCGAGATACGCGGCGTATGGATTGTTTTGCATAGCGGCTCTTTCCAGATAAAGAAGCGCAAAGAACACGTCTTTATCTACAAATTTTCCTTCGGCGTAGAGCTTTCCGAGTAGATACTGCGCGTATTCATAGCCGTCGTCGGACGCGGAATTGAGCCATCGAAGAGCTTCATTCGTATCCTGCGGAACATCCTCACCGAGCAAAAACAGCTTGCCTATACGGTATTTGGCGACGGCATTTCCTCTTTCGGCGGATTGCTTCAGCCAATCCACCGCCGCCTCAGGCTCGTAGTGTTCTCCGCTTCTGTCGAGCAAAACCTTGGCAAGCGCGTACTGCGAGTACATATTTCCCGCGGCAGCTTTCTTTTTCAGCCGTTCAAATTCCGAGAAGCGTAGCGGCGGAAGTACCTCTTCATCGCTCTCATCAAGAGAAATATTGATAGGTTCCGCTTCGCTCTCGGAGATTTCTTCCTCGTCCTCAACTGTAAATCTGTCCTCGGAAATGTTGAGCGCCTCTCTGATCACGGCGTTGCGGATCGGTTTGAATTCCTCGTTCTGCGAGAGAGGAACGCGCTCGGCTGGCTCGTCGGTGTAGGTGCTGTAGATGAAATCCTTGTCCTGATACCACAATTCATAGAGCTGACTGAGCCGCTCATCGGAGGCAAGCTCGTCCACGATCTCGTCGACAAGCGCCTTGGTATCGGCGTCAAGATAACCGTAAACCTTCTTGCCGCCCGTCTCGGAAAGGATTTTTGACAGCTCCAACAGCTTGCTTTCGAGTACGGGATTATCGAAGTTGCCCTCGTTGATTTGACCGATGATTTGAGCAATATGTTCCTTGCTTTCACTGCGAAGCGAGTCGCGG
>JBGUUF010000598.1:0-1747 GCA_045133435.1 Acutalibacteraceae bacterium | reverse complement strand
CAGCCCTCCAGCACACTTGTGCTGATGCCAGAAAGTCCAAGCCCCTGCTGATTTGAGAACAGCCTTGTAAGGTCACCTGAGAAGGTGTTCTGAAGTGAAATGCAGAATTTGTAAAGCTCTATGGGCAGCACTCCTGTGAGTGAACAGGCGAAGAAGCCTTTCAGGACGTTGAGCGCAGTGGTTTTGATGTTCGCGCGCCCTGACTGATATTCAATCGCCACATCGAACACCGCAACTACCGTCCCTGCTAGGAACAATGCCCAGCCGAACAATGTAAATAGCTGAATGGTCGCCTTGACCCATTCGAGGTCAAAGATATCCGCACCCATGTTTCCCATCATAGTGAAAAAATCGGCAATCGCATTGTAAATTACCTGGTACGACCACTGCAGAAATGCGTCGAAAATCACGTTGGAAAACTGTGTCCCCAGCGTGTCAAAAATATCGCCGATTATATTTGATAGCCAGTTAATATTGCTCACCTCCGAACAAAGCCGCACCCAAAAAAGTGCGGCTTTGTACATAAAATTTCATATTAAAGTATCGACCAGATGTACATCGGCGCAGTCAGTGAGAATATGAGGCAGGCGAACAATATCGCGGGGCCGGTTATCTCGAACTGTCCGTGCTTGCGATATTCCATGTAAACCGTTGCCAGCTTGACAAAGAAAAGTATCGCCAGAATCATGTCTATCACAGGGAACACGACGTTGTTTACCACAGCCTTAATCTGCGACTGCGCCGCGTTCCATGTGCCCTCGATTGCATTTGCTACATTGCCCGAGGCGAACACGGGAACCGCCGTCAATGCGGCAATTCCAATCATCACTGCCGCGCATGCGAGTATGCGCTTAATTTTTGTCTTGTTTTTCAATTTTAACTACCTCCTTCGATGCCTTTTGCGTCGTCTGAAAAATCGTCTGATTTCGGCATCTGAAATATACCGAATCCTTGCATGAGCTCCTTTGATTGCGCGAAAAATGCTGATTTCCTCACGCATTTCGGGCGTGACGCAGTCGCCGAACACCCACATTTCCTCGCAGTTCCACAGCTTGCGCTTGCAAACCTCCCGGCTCAGCCTGATTTCCGACGGCTTGCCGAGGTCGAGTGCGTGGGAGTACATCTGAAACGCGCTGGGAGCCAGCCCAAAGCTCAGGACATACTTTGAATACTGCGTGGCTTTCTCTACATTTTCGGCGCAATCCCTGCCGAAGGGCGAGCAGATATAGATTTCTTTCATTCGCCGCCCTCATCCTTCTTTTTTCTGAATCTGACCACGGCGAGCGCGATGAGACCGCCGAGCGCGACAGCCGCAAGTCCCAGCCACACCTCTGTCAGCGAATTGTCGCCGGTCTGCGGGATTTCTACAGGAATCCTTTGATTGGTCATCTCAGCCTTGATGACCTGACCGTCCTCGGTGATTTCAAATTCGTGGGGCGTGGTATCAATCAGATAGCCGTCGGGCGCATCAAATTCCTCGTATGTGTACTTGCCGTATCTGAGCGTGAACTTTGCTATGCCATTCTCATCGGTGTACCCCTCAGTGACAATTTCGCCAAGCTCATTTTTAATGAGGAAGCCGGCATTCGGCAGGAGCTTACCGCTTGCCACATCGCGTTTTGTGAGCTCAAGCCCGCCTGTGATGAAATCGTTTACAACTTCAATTTCGACTGCCTGTCCGTTCTCGGAAACAGTTGCATTGTAAACAGTTTCGTTCATAACAAATCCCGCCGTGGGTTTAAGCTCG
>JBGUUF010000597.1:0-3261 GCA_045133435.1 Acutalibacteraceae bacterium | reverse complement strand
CCTACGCATGTGTGCGCAAGCTCGGAACGCGCGGAGTCAACGGCTCGGTAATCGTTATCTTTTTCTCAGGATTTTCCTGCCTTGTCACATTGCCACAAATTCTACTCAACTACGCACCGATGACCTCAAAGCAGCTTATCTGTCTGCTCCTTGCCGGATGTGCCGCGGCAGGCGGGCAACTCGCGATCACCGCCGCATACACCAAAGCTCCTGCGCGCGAAATCTCGGTTTTCGACTACTCTCAGATAATCTTCACCGCGACGCTGGGGTTGTTATTCCTCGACCAAATTCCCGACCCGCTGAGCATACTCGGATACATCATAATCATAGGCGCGGCGGTGTTCAAGTGGAGATACAACATGAAACACGCTGAACAAACTTGATAATAAAAAAACGTAACTTTCTCGAGAAGTTACGTTTTTTATTGCTATCCGATTTTTACTTCAACCTCATAAGTGCCTATCGCCCAACAATTCGAGCGGTTTTTGACATATATCGAGGCGTTGACAGTGCATGAACCTGTCACGGTTTCTTTACCGGTCATGTCGGCTTCTATCACGATATCTTCGGCGGTCAGCTTGCTTACAACATACGACGGACCGATGATCCTTATGTTTTTAAGCGATGTGGTCTTAAACTCGACCTTGCGGGTACCTGCGTAATTTGTGATATTAAATTCAGCCTCGGTAGAGCTTACATTCAGCTTCTTTATATCGTACTCGCTGAGGTTTATCGTCACGGTAACGCTGGTGACGTTTTCCTCCGCCTCCAGTCCTGTACTCAATGACAAATCAAACACAAATTTATTCGACTTGTTGCTGAGCTTGGACAAGTCTATCTCGCCCGCATTATAAGTAGTCTCTTCTTCATTGGTAAATGCGTCGGGAGAGCCTGTGATGGTTATCGTACTCGGTGAAATCTTTATAGGCAGCTTGGACACGTCAAAATTCTTAGGCGCATTTTTGAATGTAACACCCACTTTATATTCCTTCGACGCCTTTATCGGTATCGTAACTGAAACAGGTTCGGCGGTGTCGGTAGTTACCGTAACATTACTAAGCCTGATGGAATCACCGCTTTCATTGAAGAAAAGCACCTCGCCCGCGAACGTCTCGCCCTCGGACAATTCTTTGTTGACATTGGCACAAACTGTTACCGATGCGATCTGGCTGACCTCGGTTTCAGGACCGTATACCTTGACATTTGCTACATTTGAATACGGTGTGCCCATGATCAATGCAGAATCCTGCGGTACAGTCGCGCCCACACCGACTACGTTTGAAACGGTGAATTCTTTCTCAACAAACCTGTCGAACTTGACATATATCTGCTGATTGTTGTTCTCTATCGTGACATCAAGCATCGGATTGTTGCACGTTATCGTCACAGTAAGGTCATATGACCCCGGCTTGGATATGCTTTTATTTGCCGTAGCGATACCGGAAAAATCATCCGCTGTCAACTGCGACAGCACGTATTTCCGCCCGCTGACGGTGATATCCATTTTAAGTTCTTTCAGCGATTCAGGACTTATTACCTCCACAAAATCCAGTCCGAATGTTTCCTTTATAGTGGAAGTATTCACTGTAATAGGAACAGACGCGATCGTCTTGGTTTCCACGGGACTGACGTTTGTGGCAAGCACCGCCCACAGTATAACAGAACAAAATACTGACAGTGTGATCAGAAATTTTTTGTTGTAAAACCACGGGCGATGAATGAATGCAAGTGTTTTTCTGTATGCTGACGAGAAGAACTTCCTCACTTTACTTTTTTTCTTCTCCATCCTGACCATCCTTTTTAAGTTTTGTCATTGGTGTTTGCTTTATTGTTTTTGTTTTTAAAAAACTTTTTCTTTACACCCGAAATAAATCTGATGTGCGTCTTTTCCTCCTTATCTTCCGATTCGGGAAGAAGGATCTGCATGAGCACGGAGGTGAATTCCGTAATGGACTCAAAACGCTGCAGCTTACCCTTTACCGCAATCGAAAGATGACCTGTTTCCTCCGAAACTACCAGCACTACCGCGTCAGAATTTTCGCTCATGCCTATCGCGGCGCGGTGACGTGTGCCCAGCTCCATGGAAATATCGTTATTTTTCGTCAACGGAAGAATGCAGCCCGCAGAGTGCACACGACCGTCGCGGATTATCATAGCGCCGTCATGCAGGGGAGCTTTGTTAAAGAAAATGTTGGAAATAACTCCGGCATCCGGCAGAGAATCCACCCTCGTACCCGTGCGTGCGATGTCACTGAGGGTATCCTCTCGCTCAAAGACGACCAGCGCTCCCATTTTTTGCTTGCGGAGCGTGCGGAATGCATCAACAACGCCGTTTATCGCGCTGAGCTGTGCCTCATGCGCATCCTCTGTCGAGAAAAGATTGCTGACCGAAAATCTGCTTCGCCCCATATGTTCCAAAAAGCTGCGCAGCTCCGGCTGGAATATGATTATCGCGGCGAGAATACCGTTGTTGATAATGAATTCGATCAGGTAATGCAGCGTGGTGAGTTTGAACCACGACGAAGCTACATAAGCGACAAATATCAGCATGATACCTTTCACAAGCTGCTGAGTTCGTGTGTCGCGAATAAAGACAATAAGATAGTAAAAAATAAACGACACTATTACTATATCGAGAAAATCGAAGATTGTAAAATATGTAATAAGCCTGCTTATTGTCTCAAAAAAGTCTTTTAACATATATTTATGACCCATCCTTTTTGAGATTTTTTTCAAAGATCCACCCGCCGAACTCTGCACACATCAGACGCTGATTCGGCAGTATACAATAAAAAATAACATTTACATATATATTAGCATATTCTTATAATCTTTTTCAAGTATTTTTAGTGTGTTTTTTTAGTGTTTTACAAATATTAATGCCGTCCGATCCATTTTCAGAACCGAACGGCATTATTTCACTCATAATAATTTTTTCAGGCAGAATTACTTGTCAGCAGGATTGAGAGTGTGCTTCACTCTATCGCTTTCCTCTGCGCGCTTTGCATCATTGAAACGGTCTACCGTGCCGACGAGATAGCCTGTAATGCGGCGGATTCTCTCGAAGCCTACGCCCTCGCCTACTCTTACATCTGTTGTCTGATTGTTCATGGTAATTTCTCCTTTCAAAAATGTATTTTTATTTAGTCAATGCCTACGAAATGTGGCATATTGGGATACTGCTTTCTCAACTCGCGGAGAAGCTCAGCCGAAACGCTCTCGCCATCATGTCTGCCGCATCTCGGACAGCAATCGCCTATA
>JBGUUF010000596.1:0-3878 GCA_045133435.1 Acutalibacteraceae bacterium | reverse complement strand
GGTGAATTCGTCGCTGAAATGCTTTTCTTCAAGAATCGCAAGTGCATTGTGGGCAAGCTCGCATTCAACTATATTGTTTGCGCTGTCGAATGTCCATTTGCAATTGACAAATGAGCCGTTGACGGTGGAAATCTGACGCTTGAGTTCAAGCACCATATCATTCAGCACGGATTTATTGAAGCATTTTTCGGGAAAGCGCGGCTTTATCATCACCGAGCTGAAATTGTATCGCTCGCGTATCTCGTGCTCGGCTTTGAAAAGCAGTTCGCGGTCTATGTATTCGCAGAAGTCGGCGTAGACTATCATCGCATGGCATTTCTCGGTGAAGCGAATTTTGGTGATATCGCCGTCGCTTATCTGCTTGACACCGTAGCCGTCCGCACATTCTACGAATATATCGGTAATTTTGCTAGTCATTACTTAACAGTTATCTCCTTCCAACGCCTATCAATCAAATGTATCCACCCCGAAAAACATCTTTTCATCGCAGTACGCTTCAAATTCGTCCATTGTCATTTGCTTTTTCGCTTTCATAAAGAAATCGTCATAAATCAAAACAAACGAGTCGAGAGGAGTATGTATAATGCAGTCTCTGTCTCTGAATACATACAATTCATTGTCGCTGCCGGGTTCGTCTATCTGCTTGCTCTTGTAGACGATAAATTTGGTTTTATACTTCTTTATCAGCTCAGTATCCTCGATGACTGTCCAGTGATCATCAAGATAATATGCAACGACATAATCTTTATTATCTTCGACATTCACTATTCTCAGCGGCAGACTGTATCCCGAACCTGTCGGCTTATTAGGATCGTAGTCGAGATTTGGGAACGCAAAAAATACAGCGCCGACATACAGAGAATACAGCAGTGGTATTGCCATAACTGCGCCGCAAATAGTCATAATGACCTTTGTGGTGGTCTTGATTTTTCTCTTCGTCTTTGCCTTCTTGATTTTTTCTGCTTTGGTAAGATTCTTAGCCATATAAACTACCTCCTGAAATTAAATTTATAAAGATTTATTCAGACCGCAAACCGCAGTCATTAACTCTGATGCGGTAATTCTCCAAAATCACAGCTTCTTTGTAAAACATATAATGCGGTTGGCTTCTGTGAATCCCAGCTTCAAATGAAAATCCAGACTCACGCTGTTCTCCAGCTCGCAATCGCTTGCAAATTCCGAACATCCCTTTGACTTCGCCCATTCCTCGCATTTCATCAGCAATTCCTTGGCATATCCGCTGTTTCTGTACTGCGGCATTACGAATATGCCCTCCAAATAGCCGACAGGACTGCTGTGCGTGCCCTCTACATAATCATGACGAAGCTGACACTGCGCGAATCCGACAGGCTGATTGTCTGATTCCGCTACGAACACCGCGCTCTCCTCACTGCCGATAACCTCGGCGAAAGTCTCGCATAGCTCTTCAACGGTGTGGCTGTCCCACATCATCACTGCCATACGCGCTACGGCGGGAATGTCGCCATTGGTCGCTTTGTAAACCATGCTTTTTCGGCCTCCAAAAATCACAGCTTGTCGATTTCCTTGAGCAATTCGGTCAGCAGATCTTCCTCAGCAACCTTGCGGAGAACCTCGCCTTTTTTGAAGATAAGACCGCAGTTCACACCGCCTGCAATGCCTATATCAGCCTCTTTAGCTTCACCGGGGCCGTTTACGACGCAGCCCATTATCGCCACCTTGATGTCCTTATTGACATCTTTTAGAGCCTCCTGCGCGTCCTCGGCTAATTTGATGAGATTCACACGCGTTCTGCCGCAGGTCGGGCAGGATACGAACTGAATTCCGCCCTTGCGTATCTCCAGAGCCTTGAGAATATCCCTTGCCGCGTAGACCTCGCGCACGGGATCGGCTGTGAGCGATACTCTCACGGTGTCGCCGATGCCGTCCATGAGCAGCGAACCCAGTCCCGCCGAGGATTTTATCAGACCCATGCGCTCTGTACCCGCTTCGGTCACGCCGAGGTGCAACGGATAATCGCACTTTTGTGCCGCCAGTCGGTATGATTCAACCATAGTCTGCACGTCGGAGGACTTCATGGAAATTACCGTGTCGTAAAAATCGAATTTTTCAAGCAGAGAAACGTGATAGAGCGCGCTCTCCACCAATGCTTCGGCTGTGGGTGCGCCGTATTTGGCGAGAATGGATTTCTCCACCGAGCCTGAATTCACGCCCACGCGAATCGGGATGTTCTTCTGCTTGCAGACATCCACCACAGCCTTGACGCGGCTCTCGTCGCCGATATTGCCGGGATTGATGCGGATCTTATCAACACCTGCCGCCGCCGCTTCAAGGGCGAGCCTGTAGTCAAAATGAATATCCGCGACTATCGGCACGGACACGGCTTCTTTGAGTGCCGCGATGAGTTTGACTGCCGGCATGTCAGGCACAGCCGCGCGGATTATCTCGCATCCCGCCGCTTCAAGAGCCTTTGCCTGCTCCACACTGCCCTCGATGTCTGTAGAGGGCTTGTTGAGCATCGACTGAATCGTAATGGGCGAATCGCCGCCTATATAAATATTGCCGACTTTGATTTTTCTGCTCTGTCTTCTTTCCATGATAATTTCTCCTTTGTCAAATCTATAAAATCAAAAATGCGTACACTTACCCAAGTATATTATGTTTATTATACCACACAATTACTGCAATGACAAGAATTTATATAGAACAACGTAATAATTGACATCATGATTTTCATGCAATATAATGAAATCATTGAAAGGGGTTCGATAAATATGCACGAAGTCGAGGTCAAGGGGATTTTGTCCGCGCAAAACGGCATGAACATCTATCGCGGCTGTTCTCACGGCTGCATTTACTGTGACGCGCGGAGCAAATGCTACGGCATGGAGCACGCATTTGAGGACATTGAAGTCAAAGTCAACGCGCCTGAACTATTGGAGCGTGCCTTGCGGAAAAAGCGTCAAAAATGCATGATTGGCACGGGCGCGATGAGCGACCCTTACATACATTTAGAGGAAAAATTGCAGCTCACACACAAATGTCTGCAAATCATCGACCGCTATGGCTTCGGACTGGCTATTCAAACCAAATCCGCACGGATACTGCGCGACTTGGACCTGCTCAAGAGCATCAACGCGCAGTCGAAATGCGTGGTGCAGATGACACTCACTACCTATTCCGAAAGCCTATGCAAAATCGTTGAGCCGAATGTCTCCACCACCGCCGAACGGTTCGAGGTGCTCAAAATCATGCGGGACAACGGCATTCCCACTGTCGTCTGGCTGTCGCCTATCCTGCCATTCATCAACGACACCGAACAAAATCTTCGCGGGATCTTAGATTACTGCATTGAGGCGCAGGTCAAGGGAATTATCTGCTTCGACATGGGCATGACCCTGCGCGAGGGCGATAGGGAATATTATTACCAAAATCTCGACAGACATTTCCCCGGGCTGACGCAGAAATACATATCCAAATACAAAAATTATTATCAATTGTCAAGCCCTAACAACGGGCGGCTGATGAAAATATTCCGCGACACCTGCAAGTCGCACGGGATCATGTATAACGTGGATAGGATTTTCGCCTATCTACACGAATTTCCACACGAGGAATACGAGCAGATGTCACTCTTCTGAGGGAGTATTTTTTACGGTTCAAATATTTCAACATGTTTTTCTCACAAACTTTTATGATATATTTCGGCGATTTTTTATTGTGATTTTATCTTGACATGACGTTAATGATTTAATATAATATAGTAGAAAATACCTATTAAAAAAGGGGATATTGTATGAAAACTACAAAAAATCTTTTATCTGTTTCGTCGCTGACAGTTGTGCTTGCGATGATGATGATGCTCGTATTTACCAGTTGCACCAAAACGTCCACCACCA
>JBGUUF010000595.1:0-8284 GCA_045133435.1 Acutalibacteraceae bacterium | reverse complement strand
CTGACACGAAGCCGAGTGAATCCGCACCCACAGCCGCGCATATATCCTCAACCTTCATGGTGCTGGTGATAAGCGAGCCGCGGTCGTTTATGGTCGTGCCGAAGTAGCATGTGTTGAACACAGGCGGCGATGAAATTCTCAGATGAACCTCAGTCGCACCCGCTTTGCGGAGCAGGCTGATGATATACTGAGCGGTCATGCCCTTGATGATGGAGTCATCAACCAATATCACGCGCTTGCCCTTGACGATGGATTCCAGAACATTCAGCTTGCATTTGAGCGCGATCTTCTGAATCTCCTCGTCGTCCTTGGGCAGATGTGCCTGTGAGACGTATTTGTTCTTGATGAGCGCAGTTCCGTAGGGAATTCCGCTGCCCAGTGAGTAGCCGATTGCCGCCGAGATGCCCGAATCGGGAACACCGCAGACTATGTCGGCATCTACGGGATGCTCTTTTGCGAGCAGCTTGCCTATTTCCAGACGGATCCCGTGAACGCTCTTGCCGTTTATTGTAGAATCCGGACGCGCGAAGTATACATATTCATAAATGCAGAGCGCAGGCTTCTGCTTATTGCAGTGGGTAGTGTCGGAATGAAGTCCGTTCTCGTCCACCATGATGACCTCGCCCGGCTCAACATCGCGGACAAATTCCGCGCCTATGCTGTCGAATACGCAAGTCTCGCTCGCTACTACCCAACTGTCGCCGATCTTGCCGAGTGACAGCGGACGCATGCCGCGAGGGTCACGGGCGGCGATAAGCTTGTGGCGACCGAGTATTACCAGAGAATACGCGCCTTGAATCTCGTCCATCGCCTCGACAATAGCCTTCTCCAACGAACCGGAGCGCACACGCTTGCGTGCGACTATGTAGGCGATGATCTCCGCATCGCTCGAGGTTTGGAACATCGCGCCGTCGTGTTCAAGCGCAGTGCGCAGATCGTATTCGTTGACCAATGCGCCGTTGTTTGCCAGCGCCATCGCGCCCTTCATATAGCGCATCACAAGCGGCTGGGCGGCAAATCTCTCCACTACTGCCTTGCGTGAGTTGCGAACATGACCGATCGCGATCTTGCCCGGCTTTATACTTTTTAATACAGACGGTGTAAATACATCGGCAACCAGACCCAGATCTTTATAGCTGTGGATAGTCTCGCCGTCAGTCACGGCAATACCTGCGCCATCGCGGCCTCTGTGCTGCAATGCATACAACGCGAGGTGGGACAGCTCCACGACCATTTTTTCATCTGCACCGTAAATGCCGAATACACCGCATTCTTCATTTAATTCGTGAAACACAGCTTTCCCCTCTCTTTTTACAATTAATAATTAATAATTAACAATTAATAATTAATAATTAACAATTAATAATTAATAATTAATAATTATACATTGTTAATTATACATTATTAATTAAATTTAGATTTACAGTTCCTTGAGCTTTTCCTGAAGAGCCGCGTCCTTCTTTGCAACGCCTTCAGCCATGCTTGTCTTGTATGCGGCAAATTTCTCGGAAAGTTCCTCGTCGGAAAGTGCGAGCATCTGAATCGCGAGCAGTGCAGCATTTGCCGCGCCGTCAATTGCAACGGTCGCTACGGGAATGCCTGCGGGCATCTGAACTGTGGCGAGAAGTGCATCAAGTCCGTCGAGCGTGGAGGATTTTACCGGGATTCCGATGACGGGGAGCACTGTGTGTGCTGCGAGCACGCCGCCGAGATGTGCCGCTTTGCCAGCTGCTGCGATGATGACACCGAAGCCGTTTGCTTTGGCATTCTTGGAAAATTCAGCAGCCGCGTCGGGGGTTCTGTGAGCCGACATAACTCTGACTTCATACTCAATACCGAAATCCTTGAGTGTAGTGATAGCGGGCTTGACTACGGGCAGATCGCTGTCGCTGCCCATGATAATTGCAACTTTCTTTGACATATATACCGTCCTTTTCAAGGTGATTTAACATATTCACGGCACAGTTTTTAACATGTGCCGTAGAGTAATAAAAGGCAAGCATTTCCTATATTTAAACAGAAAATCTTGCCTTTTACATCAGTAATTAATTTTGGATTTAGATGGAAACAGCATTTGCGATTTCATAAAGTTCTTCTTCAAAGGGCTTCTCCATTTCAAGAGCCTCGTCAATGTCGAAGTCAACGACCTTGTCAGCCTTAATACCGACTACGCGGTTGCCGATGCCCTGCTCAAGCAGTTCGACAGCATGGTAGCCGAGCTGAGTTGCGAGTACGCGGTCGCGGACTGTCGGAGAACCGCCGCGCTGAACGTGACCGAGGATAGTAGCTCTTGTGTCGATACCTGTGAGCTCCTGGATCTGGCGTGCGATATTCTCAGTGCCGCCTACACCCTCTGCAACAACAACGATGAAATTCTTCTTGCCTGTCTGCTGTGTCTTTGTGATCTTAGCGATAACATCGCGTTCGAGGTTATAAGGACGCTCGGGCACAAGGATAGCTGTTGCGCCGCATGCGATACCTGTGTGCAGTGCGAGATAGCCCGCATTTCTGCCCATGACCTCAACAACGCTGCATCTGTCGTGAGACTGAGATGTATCGCGGATATTGTCAACCATGTGCATAGCTGTATTCATAGCAGTATCGAAGCCGATAGTGTAATCGGTGCTGCTGATATCGTTGTCGATAGTGCCGGGAAGGCCGACGCAGGGGATGCCCGCATGTGTCAGGTCGCGTGCGCCTCTGTAGGAGCCGTCGCCACCGATAACAACAACGCCCTTGATACCCAGCTCACGGCAGTAATCAGCAGCCTGATTTACGCCTTCCTGAGTTCTGAACTTGGGGCTTCTTGCTGTGTAGAGAACTGTACCGCCTCTATGGATAATATCGGAAACACTTCTCAAATCCATTTTGGTGACTTCGCCGGTGAGCAGGCCGTTGTAGCCTCTCTGAACACCGTAAACATCCATGCCCTTAAAAATAGCCGATCTCACGACTGCACGGACAGCAGCATTCATACCCGGAGCGTCGCCGCCGCTGGTGAGAACTGCGATAGAATTAGCATTGCTCATTATAAAAATCCTCCTTGAAGCTTTTCATACGATCATCAGATTGAAAAAACATTATTATTATTCAATCTTAAATTTACGCTTATGTCAATTATATCATAATATCAAAATTTAGCAATAACTTTTTGATTAAAAAACAGGATTTTTAAAAATTTTAATATTTGACCAACATTTCCCGGATTTTGCCGATTTTCTCGGATAAAATTGCTCAGAAATTCAAGTATCCCTCCGCACCGCTGCCTTAACGGTATACAAGGTCACTGCGCTCTGTGAAGCCTGTCAATCAACATGTTCATTTAAAATTGCCCTGCCGTCTTTGTAAGAATTCTGCACTTCGCTCAGCAGGCTGTTGTAAAAATCAACTGCCGCCGCGCGTCTCTGCTCGGCAATTTCCTTACCTCTCGCGGTGAAAAATTTTGAATACAATCCCTCGAGCTTGTATTTGTATTCCTGAAAGAACGACGGTTCTTTATCTCCCGAGCCGTCCGACACCTGACCGTCGGGAAGCAGTGTATAAAGCGGCTCGCACACCTCTCCCTTGTAAATCAAGGTGCGCGCGATACCTATCGCTCCCGACACGTCGATCTTATCCGCATCAAACAAAATTTTCGCCTCGATGCTCTTGGGAGGATCGCCCTTGCGGAAGCGGTGCGTTCTTATGCAGTCGCTGACATGCGCGGCGAATTGCCCGTCAAAATCATGCTCGATAAGAAATTTGTATGCCTTATCTGCCCCGACCTGCGCGTGACACAATTTCGGGTCATCTAACTGCTCCTGCCTGCCGATGTCGTGCAGCAGACATGCCGCGATAAGCACATCGCAATCAGCGGAAGGCTCACTGTACACAATGTCCAGTGCGACATACAGCACGCGGTAAATATGCTCCTTGTCATGTGCGCTGTCCTTCATGCACGACCGCATGTAATTTTCCAAAAGCGCAAATGTTTCCTTTTTCATTTTCTGCCCCCTTAATTCTTAATTCCGATTTACATCATTTCTCATATCTCACCGCGACATTCTCCGCGCCGAGGATTCGGCTGAGCTCGTCCAGCATCACGGTGTTCATCATCACGCGGTACTGCGGCGGCGCCTCCATCATCTGCCCGCTGTCGGTGCATCGGATGAATACACGCGAAACGCCGTCAAATATTTTTATGACTTTCAAAGCCTTTTTCCACTGCTCCGACTCCATCGACGGCACGCGCAGATACAATATCGGATTGCCCTGCGGACGGTAATTATTTTGCACATTCGGCGCATTTGTATTCCGTGAACTGCGCGAATTCTGCGGCTGTGAAGACGAATTTCTGCTCGGCGACCTGTCGGGCGGCGGAAGTCTGTCCGCGTCGCTTATCGCAAAGGCGCGTTCGCAGATTATCTTCGGTTCTTCCTCCTCGCGCAGGCTGACTCGCCCGTCGATGATCAGCGGCTTGCCCTCGGTTATCAATCCCGAATACACCGCCAGCGTCTTCGGGAACACTATCATTTCCAAGCTCGCGCCCGAATCCTCGATCACCGCAAACGCCATTTTCTCGTTGTTTTTGGAGAGCTTCAGCTTCATCGACTCTATCATTATAACCAGCCGCACATGGTCGCCGTCCTTGAATTCCGAAGAGGTTTCGTCCTCGGCACTGCTGATTATGTTCAACAGCGGCACAGCCTTTATCTGTTGCGCGACGTCTGCAACTGCGTCCAACGGGTGTGAGCTGAGATATAATTCCGTGACCTCTTTTTCCATCGCAAGCAGCTCGCTCAGCGGCATTTCTTCGGTCTGCGCGAGTTCGATGCTCTCGCTCATGCCTTCCTCACCGCCGAACAGATTCAACTGCCCCTCGATATTCCGTCTGCGGTCGTTTTCCAGATAATCCATCACGCGGTCGAGCGACAGCAGCATCTGCCTGCGATTGTCCGCCAATCCGTCCAACGCACCGCTCTTGATAAGGCTCTCTATCGCGCGGCGGTTTATCTCGCCCCCGCATGCACGACTGCAAAAATCGAAGAACGTCGTGTATTTCCCGCCGACCTCGCGCTCGCGGACAAGTCGTATTATCGCGCCCTTGCCGAGATTTTTGATTGCCAGCAGACCGAAGCGGATACCGTTTGGGGTGTAGGTGAAATTCATGCCGCTCTCGTTGACATGCGGCGGAAGAACGGGAATGTTGATTCGGCGGCACTCGGCTATGTATTCCGACACCTTGCCGCGCCAGTCGAGCACGCTGGTGAGCAGTGCCGACATGTATTCACCCGGGAACTTGCACTTGAGATAAGCGGTCTGATACGCCACCGTCGCATAACACGCCGCGTGGCTCTTGTTGAAGGCGTAGGACGCAAATGATTCCATCTCGCCGAATATCTTCTCGGCAACGGCTCGGTCAACACCGCGATTCACCGCGCCCTCGACGATAACACTGCCGTCCTCGTCCTTCAAGCCCTCGATAAACACCTGCCGCTCCTTCTGCATGACATCGTGCTTCTTCTTGCTCATGGCGCGGCGCACAACATCAGCGCGTCCAAGAGAATATCCCGCCAGTGCGCGGAATATCTGCATGACCTGCTCTTGATAGACGATGCACCCGTAGGTCACGTCGAGAATATCCCTCAATCGCTCGTCGTCGTATTTGATGAGCGCGGGATTTTTGCTGTTTTCTATGTATTTTGGAATCGACCCCATCGGTCCCGGGCGATAGAGCGACAGCACGGCGGTGAGATCCTCCACACTCTTTGGTCCCATTCGCCCGAGAACGCTCCGCATGCCCGCCGACTCGAACTGGAATACACCCGAAGTCTCGCCCGCCGACATCATCGCGAATACCTCGGGATCGTTGTAGGGGATTTTTTCCATGCTGAAACTTGGATGTGTCTGCTGTATCATAGTCTCCGCATCCTTGATCACCGTTAGGTTGCGGATGCCGAGGAAGTCCATTTTGAGCAGTCCCAGCTCCTCCAAAAGTGTCATTGTGTACTGGGTGACAACGACATCATCATTCACCGCTAGCGGAACATACTCGCTTACAGGCAGTTCCGTTATCACCACACCCGCCGCGTGGGTCGATGCGTGGCGCGGCATGCCCTCTATCTTCATCGAAAGGTCTATCAACTCCCGCGCCTGCTCGTCGCTCTCGTAAAGTGCGCGGAAATCCTTGGATTCCTCAAGTGCCTCCTTGAGCGTGATGTGGAACGAGCGCGGTATCAGCTTCACCACGCGGTCGGGGAAGCTGTACGGCATTCCCAGTGCTCGTCCGACATCGCGAATAGCCGCCTTTGCCGCCATCGTGTTGAAGGTGACTATCTGCGCGACGTTGTTCACGCCGTATTTCTTGATAACGTAGTCGATGACCTCCTGCCTGCGCTCGTTGCAGAAGTCGATGTCAAAGTCGGGCATGCTCACGCGCTCGGGATTCAAAAATCGCTCGAACAGGAGGTTGTATTTAATCGGGTCGATCGCGGTTATCCCTATGCAGTACGCCGCCAAGCTCCCCGCGCCCGAGCCTCGCCCCGGACCGACGGGAATGTCGTGGTCTTTTGCATACTGCACGAAGTCGTGAACTATCAGGTAATAGTCAACATACCCCATGCGCTCGATGACCGACAGCTCATATTCCAACCGCGCGGTTAGCTTTTCGTCGTCGGGATGCTCGTATTTTTCGTTCAAGCCGCGGTAGCACATGTCGCGGAAGTATTCCACATGGTCGCGACCGTCGGGAACATCGAAATGCGGCAGTTTGGTGTGCCCGAATTCAAATTCGACGTTGCACCGCTCGGCGATTTTCACGGTATTGTCGGCGGCTTCGGGATATTCGGGAAAAAGCGCGCGCATCTGCTCCTCGCTTTTCAGATAAAATTCCTGTGTCGGGAAGCGGAAGGCATTCGGCTCGTCCACCGTGCTCTTGGTCTGGATGCACAGCAGCACCTCGTGGGTGCGGGCATCGGATTTTTTTATATAATGGCAGTCGTTTGTCACCACCAGTGGGATCCCCGTCTCGTTGTGAATGCGAATCAGCCCCGCATTGACGATCTCCTGCTCGGCAATGCCGTGGTTCTGCAATTCGAGATAGAAATTTCCCTCACCGAACATATCGCGGTATTCAAGGGCGCGCTTGTATGCCGATTGGTAGTCGTTGTTCTGCAAATATCGCGGTATTTCGCCCGCCAGACAAGCCGACAGCGCGATAAGTCCCTCTGTATGCTGAGAGAGCAGCTCGCGGTCAATGCGCGGCTTGTTGTAAAAACCGTCTGTCCACGCCTGCGACACCAGCTTTATCAGATTTTGATAGCCCGTCATGTTCTCGCAGAGCAGAACGAGGTGGGAATTTTCGGAGTCCAGACCGTGCGTTTTATCGGTCATGCCGCGCTGTGCTATGTAGACCTCACAGCCGATTATCGGCTTAATGCCCTGCTTCTTGGCTTCCTTGTAAAATTCCACCGCGCCGTACATCACGCCGTGGTCGGTAATCGCAACGGATTTCTGCCCCAGTTCCTTGACGGCGGCGATCAATTCTTTTATCCTGCACGCGCCGTCAAGAAGGCTGTATTCGCTGTGCAGGTGAAGATGAGTGAACATGTAAATTCACCTCCCGATAATATTGATTTTGACACATAATAAATTTGCAACGCAACTTTTTGAGATTGCATTGCAAATTTTAACCTATAAAAAAATAATTATAATTGATGTCAGGCAGCAACCATTTGCCGTATTTTAGCTTCATCCATCAATTTATAAATCCTTAAAGCTCTTGTCATTTAACCCCCAACCAAATAACTCAAACGATTTAAACCTCTCATCATTATACGCTTCAGCTAAACTATTCAAATCTATTTTAAAGTCTTTAACTTTTTCATTTTTTATTTTTAAAATAACCTTTACAGTCTTATCAGAACTATTTTTAAGCAGCTCAGATATTTCGTCAATAAATTTTAAATTTACTAAATATGAGGCATAACAGTACTTATTCGCACCCAACACATCACCATAGGCTTCTATACTTATTAATCCAGCATATAAATCCTCGGGATTATTATCATAGATAAACGGCAATGTTATTTCCCTGTATTCAGTTTTTTTAAAAAACAGCATATTAACCACTCCACTCCGTATCAGCTTCATAGAACGCAGTTGCTTCCCACAAAATATGCGCTAATATCGACTTGGCGGAAAGCCTTTTTTGGGTTTGTTCATCTATATGATAACCTAACAGCTCTCTATATTCTGCTGATACGATCGAATAAACCATATCGTCATTTGGTTCATATGCGGAAAC
>JBGUUF010000594.1:0-1905 GCA_045133435.1 Acutalibacteraceae bacterium | reverse complement strand
GCAATCTGCCCTTATTTCACAAATTCATAGGATAATTTTATGTTTATTATTACACAGAGCCAAAATCAATTTTTACTGTTTTTGGTGAATCAGAACATTAACATCAGAAAAAACTATTCGATTTTTGGCATCAGCATGATTAGTATCAATTGTCGACATTAAGGCTGTTTTTAGACAGCATCAGCTGATTGATAAAATCTCGGTCCAGTTCACTGAGATTATAATCACTGCGATAAATCAGCATATCCTTATACCTGCGCGTATCATCGGTGCATTTAAGCTGTTTCAATCCGTTTGTATCCAGAATTCTCTGCGGCATAGGCGAAACGCGCATGTAGGTATCGGGAATGTTTGAGAGCAGGTCGAGCTGACTGCCTCGCTCGAATACAAATATTCGCTTTGTGACCTTTTCATTAATTTCCAGCCTAAGCACATCCTCCATCGGCAGCGACGGCACAAATGAGTCCGAATGAGCGATTTCAGTCATGCTGGCAAGTTCGTCCATCATAATGGCATTCTTGCCGGCAAGTGCGCTTTTATCAGACACAAGTATCATATAACTGAACTCCATGACCAGTTCGCCCACAAGTCCTTTGCGCTTTAACATCGCTAAAAACTGCTCCTCAAATATAGTCTGATACCTAATTATACCAATGTTAAAATTCTTTTCCAAAATATTATTTATGGTCGTAAAATTATTGGTTTCATCATATAAATATTCGGTGTGATTTTCCTTGTCAATATTTTTGCAGAATTCAGTAAATGCTGCGGAGATATAGCTTCCTCTCGGAACGGAAATTGAAAAGCGGTTGGTCGTTATGCGATTTTCCGAAAACATTTTCTCCACTTGATTGACCTCTGCAACGATTTTTTTGGCGTATCTTAAAAATTCCTGCCCTTCAGAGGTCGGTGTCATACCGCGGGAGTTGCGGATAAATATTTTCACCCCAAGCGATTCCTCAAGTTCTTTTATTGCGCGGCTGAGATTCGGCTGACCCATAAAAAGATTTTCAGCCGCTTTATTTATTGATTTGGTTTTCTCGATTTCTATTGCATATTTGAGATGCTGTAAATTCATAAAGCTTTCCGTCCAATCAAATTATATTAGTTAATACTTACTACAATGTATATTATAGCACAGTTATATCAAAAGTAAATTACAATTATGTCATTTTACACATGAATTTACAAATTTATTTGAATTAACATGTTTTTTATTTGAAAAACACACAGTTGTATGGTATAATTTAACAAAACTATAAGAAAGAAGGACTTTCTATAATGAACATCTGGCATCACATTGCAAAAGAAAGAATTACACCTGAAAATTTTGTGGCATGCATCGAGATCTCTAAGGGCGGCAAAAACAAATACGAGCTTGATAAGGCCACCGGTATGCTCAAGCTCGACCGCGTGCTTTACACATCCACTCACTACCCCGCAAATTACGGCTTTATCCCCCGCACTCTCGCTGCTGACGACGACCCGCTTGATGTGCTGGTAATTTGCCAGGAAGCTATACATCCCCTTACATTAGTGCAGTGCTACCCGATAGGCGTTATCAAAATGACTGACAACGATTCGGCTGACGAAAAGATCATCGCTATTCCGATGAAGGACCCGTCCTACAACGAATACACAGATATCAGCGAGCTGCCCAAGCATATCTTCGAGGAGATCGCCCATTTCTTCGAGGTCTACAAAAATCTGGAAGGCACAAAAACCTGTGTCACAGAGGTTCAAGGCAAGGACGAGGCTATGAAGATAATCACCAACTGCATTGAAGCCTACGAGGATATTTTCGGCGGAAAAGTTTAATTTTAATAATAGTAATGATTATTGTTTACAATTTATTCATTGACTTTTGCAGATCATATGCTATAATTAAACCATCAGCAAGGCACA
>JBGUUF010000593.1:0-3157 GCA_045133435.1 Acutalibacteraceae bacterium | reverse complement strand
GTGCAGTTATCTGCATGCCCCTGTCCCTATTAACAGCAAAAATTTAATAAATGAGAAAAGGATTGGATCTTTTATGAAACTTTGCAGAAATTGCAGTTGTCAGCTGCCGGACAATTTTATCACATGTTCCAATTGCGGTGCACCGCTCCCGTCAGAATCCGCAGCGGGCAGCCAGCATATGCAGTTATTTATGTATAACGCTCAAATGGGCAAAAAAATCGGTACCGGCAAAAGTCTGCACTGGCTTCTTAATGCGCTGTTGGTGCTCATATTCGTTTTTATTATCATTATTCCGATTCAGGTGGTCGTAACCCAAGGCGATGTTAATTCTGTAGTTATAACCATGCTCATATGGTTCGGAATTATGGTCGCTGCAATAATAGTTGGGATTATATGCGCCAACAAGCTGAAGGATTCGTACACTGCTTATATTTATTTCAACGGCATTTTATATAAAGAGACACTCCACACCTCAAAAGTGATGATGGGCGGCGGACGCAGTTCTTTGTTAAGACTTATAGTAATTTTGAATAATTATAAGCGTATAAAAGAGCTTGAAGCAAAATCTGCTAATCCCGGCACATATCTTGAGTTATTCGCCAAATACACCAACGGCGAAAAATTGTGGGATCCTATTTTTGGCGGCGAAGTAAAAATCGACGCGCTCAGAAATTTCAGAATAACAGGCGAAACCAATAAGCAGTACAATTACACCTATATTGACGAAAAAGGTGAGATCAAGTGCGGCATGCTGCCAAAATGCTATCCCTATATCGAAAGCATTTTCACTTTTTGCAAATAATCAACATAAGTTTTACACACAAAAAAGAATATTAAAAATAATTCATTATCAATGGGAGTGGCTGTCTGCATACTCCCATTTTTTTTTATTATTACATGCCCCGTACATAAGATGTGCATAATTTTGAAATAATTTTTTCATATTTCGGTTGACGAAATGGAAATATTGAGTTATAATCATTATCATAAAGAGTGATAAAAGGGACTATCGGGTCGTTTGTTTTATGTCCTTACCTCTTTAAATACAATAAACCTAGGAGATCGAGTAAAATGAAAAAGAAAATCACAGCATTAATGATCGCGACTGCTATGTTAGTCTCGATGATGGCATCCTGCACCATAACCATCACCAAAAAGGACAAGGACAATGATGTCTCGTCCGACAGCACCAGCAGCTATGTAGTATGGGACTATTACGATTGGGATTATGACACCTCGAGCGAGGATGTCTCCAGCGCACCTTCCGTAAATGTGGACGACATAGACATTTCGGACGATTGGAAAAGCTGGCAGATAGCCCTTGACGGCGTAGTATATACAATTCCGTGTGATGTGTCTGAATTCGAGAAGAACGGCTGGACTCTTGACGGCAAGGATGAATCTCTCGAACCCAATCACTATACCTTGGCCCAGAAACTTTATAAAGGCGACAACTATATCTATGTGCAGGTGCTTAATGAAACCTCCAAAACCATCACTACAGGAGAGGGCAAGATCTCTCAGGTCGATGTTGACGGAGACGACGATGTAAGCTTGGTTCTTCCCGGCGGCTTGGTATTTGACAAGAACCTCACAGTAGAGACCATCAAGGCAAAGTACGGTGAGCCCACCTCAGAATATGTATATGATGATTGGGTGGCATTGATCTACAGAGGCGACCGCGCATATCAAAGCATACATTTCTCAATCTATACTGATGAAAGCAAATGGAAGTACAGTGATGTGAGCATTCAGAACGTGGTAAGTTGATCTAAAATAAACTCACCAACATAAATAGAACTTTCCCCGAAAATTTTGACTTTGACGTCGGATTTTTCGGGGAAAGTTTTTTATGCAATATTTTTTAATGCAAGCAACTTTCAGCAACAAAAAGCGTTAAGCTACTTGTGCATTTTGCCGCATTTAGAGCAAACTTCATTTGCCGACATACTGCGCGGCTTAGCGTCAAATGAGGGATTGAATTCGTAGAAATTTTTTGAATTCAGCCTATCTGTGGCAATACGAAGTGCCTCGCCGAATCGCTGATAATGCACGATCTCCCGGGCACGCAGGAATTTTATCGGCTCGCGCACGTCGGGGTCATCACAATATCTGAGGATATTGTCGTAGGTCGTGCGCGCCTTTTGCTCTGCCGCCAAATTCTCATGCAAATCGGTAATCGGGTCGCCCTTTGACTGCATCATCGCCGCCGACCACGGAGTTCCGTTGGCCGCCGCGGGATATATTGCTGATGTATGGTCAACGTAATACGGTGCAAAGCCCGAATTCATGACCTGTTCTTCGGTAAGACATCTGGTGAGCTGATGAACTATCGCGCCAATCATCTCAAGATGCGCAAGCTCCTCAGTCCCCTGCGGCGACCCTCAATTAGGCATTTTGAAAAATCCCATGTATATATCAATTTTCTTCCTTCAAAAATGTCTCATAGCCGCTTTCCTTGTCGCCGACTATCGAAATATCATACATAGACCCGTATTCAGCGGAAATCGAAATTAAATTGTCAGCCTTATACGCACCTTGTCAATATATCATATCCGTTCGATCATAAAATAACGAAATGCTTTTTGCGGCTTTCTATAACTCCCTCTTTGCGAAGCTTACTTATCTCGGCAGAAAGACCGCTTCGGTCAACTTCGAGGTAATCGGCAAGCTCTTGGCGGTCGAACGGAATATCAAAGCTGCTGCTTTTCATTTTCTTCGCCTGAAACATCAGATAGGTCATCAGCTTCTCGCGGGTCGAACGCTTCGAGGTGATTTCTATTCTCTGCTGAAACATAATATTTTTTGTGGCCAGATTTTTCATCAGATTAAAAATAAGCTGCTGATGAAAGCCGCTGTTATTATTGCAGGTGTGCAGAATATGGTTGCAGTCTATCAGCATAATCTCGGACGGCTCGTTGGCTACCACAGCCACGGGCATTGAATTAACCTCCGCACAGGCGAATGCTTCACCGAACATCTCGGACGGCTCTACACCAAACAAGATGCTTCTGTTGCCGTAATAATCCACTTGAATTACCTGTGCAGATCCGGAAAGAACGATACCGATGTGCTTTGCCCGAGTTCCTTCCGCAAAGATGGTGTATTTTTTGTCAAAAAATTCCACCCTTGCCCCAAAGCAGTTCAGCATTCTCAG
>JBGUUF010000592.1:0-5068 GCA_045133435.1 Acutalibacteraceae bacterium | reverse complement strand
ATACCGCATACTCGCTATACAATTCAATTCGCACATTTTCCAAAGTCATACAATGAATTTTAAAAATAATTATTCAATTTTACGTTTTAAAAATATCTTTCGGAAATATAAAGTATAAAAAAGCACCGTCTTTTTTGATTGGTAATATAGTTATCATTAGAAATGCACAATTTTGATAACAGTTCTGTAACCTGTGTTTTTTTGCAAAAATTTTATGATATAATATCATTGCTGAGTTATTATGCCAAACTTTCAATTTAGGTCAACATATAGTGTAATCAATTGGCTTTTATCGGTAATTTCGGCATATTTAGCGATTGAATTAGCCTGATATTTTTGATATAATATTTTAATAACATAATTTATATCGTACCGCCGATCATATCTGCATTCGACAGTGCGATGATCACGGAGAGTGAGCTTTCTTGTCAAACATAAAGAATGCAAAGAGAATAGTAATAAAAGTCGGCACGTCCACCCTCACCCACGAGAGCGGAAAGCCTAATATCCGCTGTATCGACATGCTCTGCAGGGTGATAAGCGATCTGTGCAACAACGGCAAGGAGATCGTGCTGGTTACATCGGGGGCTATCGGCATAGGCGTAGGCAAGATGAATCTGCCCGAGCGTCCCACAAACGTCGCGGGACGTCAGGCTATGGCGGCAGTCGGACAGTGCGAGCTTATGTTTATGTATGACAAGTTCTTTTCGGAATACGGAAAAAGCGTCGCTCAGATACTGCTCACCCGCTACGATGTGGAAAATGAGCACCACAAGCAGCATATAATTGAATGTATGTCGGCACTGCTGGAGATGTCCATCATCCCGATAGTCAATGAAAACGACACCGTTGCCATCGACGAGCTTGAGGGCAAAAATATCGGCGACAACGACAATCTTTCGGCGATAGTCGCCAAACTCATCGACGCAGACGCGCTCATTATGATGACCGACATCGACGGACTTTATGACCGCAATCCCCGCGAGGATGATGCGGCGGTGCAGATCCCCGTGGTGCTGGAGATAAACGACAGTCTCAGGGAAATGGCGGGCGGTTCAGGCTCACAGCGCGGCACCGGCGGCATGATAACCAAGCTGGAGGCGGCGGAATACGCATGCAACGCGGGCATCGACACCTACATCATAAACGGCGACCCGAATAATCTCTACACACTCGCCGACGGCAATGTGACCGGAACACACTTTGTTCCCAAGCGCGCGGAGAAATAATGCATATTTAATTCATAAAAAGGAGATCACCGACATGGATTTTGATATTATGGGCAGTAATGCCAAAGCCGCCGAAAGAATTCTCGGTGTGGCGGACACCAATCTGAAAAACAAGGCTCTGGAGGCTATGGCTGCGGCGCTCATCGCAAACACCGACAGCATAATCGCCGCCAACGCCATCGACCTCGAACAGGGTCAGAAAAACGGCATGACCGACAGCCTGCTTGACAGACTTCGCCTTACATCTCAGCGCATTGAGGGTATGGCGGACGGTATTCGTCAGGTGGCGGCACTTGCTGACCCGATAGGCGAGATCATCGAAGGAAGCGTTCGTCCCAACGGCATGAAGATACACAAAGTCCGCGTTCCGCTGGGCGTGGTTGGCATAATATTTGAAGCCCGTCCCAACGTCACCTCCGACGCGGCGGCACTCTGTCTCAAGTCGGGCAATACCTGCATTTTGCGCGGCGGCAAGGAGGCTATCAACTCCAACACCGCAATTTCCGAAGTCCTGCGCGGCGCTATCGCTTCGGTCGGACTTCCCGCCGACTGCGTTCAGCTCGTGACCGACACCTCCCGCGAGAGTGCAAATCAGATGATGCGCATGAACAAGTATCTCGATGTGCTCATTCCCAGAGGAGGTGCGGGACTTATCAAGGCGGTAGTCGAAAATTCCACTGTGCCTGTCATCGAAACAGGCGTGGGCAACTGCCATGTGTATGTCGATAAGTCAGCAGACATCGACATGGCGGCGAATATTATCTTTAATGCAAAGACCTCCCGCCCGAGCGTCTGCAACGCTATTGAAACCATACTGGTCCACAAGGACATTGCCGCCGAAGCTCTGCCTGCGATAAAGGCAAAGCTCGACAGCAAAAATGTAGAGATACGCGGATGTGCCCGCACCGCTGAAATTCTTGGGGACAGCGTCGTGCCTGCAACGGAGAACGACTATGCGATAGAATTTCTTGACTACATACTCGCCTGCAAGGTCGTGGATTCCATCGACGGGGCGATCGAGCACATCTCTAAATATTCCACAGGACACAGCGAATGCATCGTGACCTCCGATTATTCTTGCGCCGGAAAATTTACTTCAATGGTGGACAGCGCGGCTGTTTATGTAAATTGCTCCACCAGATTTACCGACGGCGGAGAATTCGGACTGGGCGCAGAGATCGGCATTTCCACCCAGAAGCTGCACGCACGCGGTCCTATGGGCATCAGACAGCTTACCAGCAGCAAATTTATCATTCAGGGAGACGGACAAATCAGATAACAGGGGGAATGATTTTACCGTGGCAAACAACAAAAGAAACAGCAATCAGCCGCGCCGCAAAAGAAACAAGAAACCCGTAAAAAGATACAGTGAAGAATACAGCAATCGCCCGAATCCGTACTCGGGCTACTCAGCCGACGGCAATTTTCATCCCGAGGCAAAAAAGCACACCTTAGATGAAGCATCTGTCGCCGACTCTGCGGCTCTCATAAATACCGCCGAGGAGAATACCGAAACCCTCGCCGAAACAGTTTCAGAGAATACCCCTGAAACCGAAAACACCGGCGCAAACAGCGAAAAGACCTCCAGCCGCCGCAAAAAGAACGTTGACCGCGACGCCGAAAAGAAGGCTAAGCAGGCGAAAAATAAAGCGCGCAGGGCGGCAGTGTCCAAAATCGCTCAGGGAGTTGCGGCTCACTCCGTCTCAGAGCAGATCATTGAGGACATCGCCTCCATGTCGGATGTCATGGAAAACATGGCAAAGGCCGACAAAAACGATGATGAAGAGATAATTTCGACATCGGCATTCGACGATTTAGCTCCGACAGAAACGGACGACACCGTCGAAACCGAGGAAGAAAACGATGCCGACATCGCTCTGCCCGTAATTCTCGGTGAGGACGACGTACTGCCGTTTGACAGTGCAGAATCCGACAGCAGTGTTTCGGAGGATGAACAGACCGATTCGGAGGATACTTCGGCAGACGACACCGCCGCGATCCATCCGCTTGATCCCGCCGACCTCATTCCTGTGCTGGATTTCGACAAGCCGCCTGCACCCGTGCTGAATTTTGTCGAGCCGGAGGACGATCACGTTGCCGAAGAGGATTCTGCGGCAACTATCGAAGAAATTCTTGCGGCTGTTGAAAAGGATAATCTCAGCGCGGAGGATTTCGAGCCTGTCGCGGAGAGCAGAGAGTTCGGATTCGGCAGTGACATGATATTTGACACCTCAAAGTCGGAGGATTGGGACAGCGTTATAATCCCGCCCGACGAGGACGAGGCTGAGGACGACTCCGAGCAAAGCGCTGAGCTGGATGACCTGCTCGAGGCTTGCTTCAGCAACGATCAGATAGCAGACACCTCCGACGATGAAACCGATATTTTCGCGATTTCCGACGACGGCGCAGTCGCCGCCGAAATGCTGACCGAGCTTAACAGCGAGCTGGCGAAAAACGAATATTCTGCCGAGGATATGTTTGACATAACCGACGACATTTCCGATATAACAGCCGAGGCGTTCGGCGAGGACGGCGGCGATGACGCTCAAACCGCCGAAGCTGAATTTGACATAGCAGACGACGATACGGCAGATGCGGCCGCAGAGGAGCACGAGGTAGTCTCGGTCGAGGACGATGACGCTGATGAACAGTCTGAGATCGACGAAACCGAGGCGGCTGTCAATGCCAAGCTGCAAAAGCTGGTGGAGGCGGCGGAGCTTGCCGAACTCATCCGCGTGGAGAACGAAGAAGCCGAGACCGTTACGGGCGGCTTTGAATACACCGAAAAGTCAAGCGCCGACTTCACATTAACTATGGAAGGCGACAGCGTCGAGGTATCAGACGAGCCCGCGTCCGATGCCGGCGAGGATGTAAAAGAATATCGTCCCCATTCCGAGCCTGCGCAGTCGGAGGATGTCTTTGAATCGGTGCTTATCGTTGACGATAACACCGCCGAAACTGCCGCCGACAGCGAAGCGGAAAGTCAGGACGATTCTCTGTTCCTGCGCTCAAAGACAGCGGACGAATGCCCGACAGCGATATTTAAACTGCCCGAGGGTCCGATAATATTGCCCACCGACATTGACGACGGCGATTTCCAGGAGCAGTGGCTCGACGACGAGGAGGACAGCGACGAAATGGCAACACGCAGCAAACGCGCGCGCCGCAGAATATCTGCATTTATAGGCGCGGTCGCGATATTATTTGCATTGGTCAGCGCAGTCTGGATATTAAAGACCGCTGTACTGGGACTCAACAGCATAGGCAGCACCGGCGAGAAAAAGGCGGAATACACTCAGTTCATATCGCCTGTGGTAATAAACGACCCCGAGCCGTTTGAGAACATAGAGAACGCCGACAATCAAATGCTGCTTGAGAGCGCAATTTGGAGCGCGCTGTCGAGCGCGGATGAAAATTCCGCATACAGTTACCAGTACGACGACACGGGCAAGATCGTTCTCCCCGCCAAAGAAGTCGAGGAAGCCGGCAGAAAGCTGTTCGGTGCCGATGTCAAGCTGAATATGGACGTTCTCAGCGAGACTGACGGCAGTGTGCTGTATTATTACGACAGCATTGAGGATAAATTCCACATCACGACAGGCGGCATTATCGGTCCGTCAGCCAACATAACTAAGATCGCGCAGAAGAGCGATTATGTGTCGCTTATCGTCGGCTATTGCAGTCAGGCAGACATGAGCTCGGTTTCATCCGATGAAGTCGAGGCATACAAGTATATGGAATTTATCCTTTCGTTCGACGAAAAGGGCGATTACCATATCGAAAGCATAAGAGAATATACTGAAGATTAAAGCTTATATCAAACCCTCCCTGACACGTCG
>JBGUUF010000591.1:0-4516 GCA_045133435.1 Acutalibacteraceae bacterium | reverse complement strand
AATATTTGTAGCGAGTTTTCCTTTATCTGATGAAGCTGACTTTTACAGTCGGCTTTTTTTAATTGTATCATACCATTTGAATCGGAGGAGCTTGGCAAAGTGGAATTTCTCTTTGACAGTACCATCGAATGGCTCAGCCGTGAGTATTCCACCAACCGGACTACACTGATGGCAGACTTCAAGCGTGTAACAGGAAAGACAATCAATGAGTTTGTCTTGGACAAGAGGATTGATTTGAGCAAGCAGATTTTGGCGTTTACCAATATCTCCATTGAAGAATTAGCATTGAAATGCGGTTTTTCCTCTCAGTCGTATTTCACAAGAGCATTTAAAAAGAAAACGGGCTTGTCGCCAAAGCAATTTCGGAAACAAGCTGTGGAAAAAAGAATCTCTGAATTCCAACAATAAAATGAACCTTTTTGTCTTCTGGACGCTCTAATGAATAGAAAACCGAAAGGAGAGTCATTATGAGAACAGAAGATTTACAAAACGCATATCCAAACCCACCCGAAGATTTTCACAATGCCGTTTTGTCCTCGCTTTACAAGCTTGACGCGCAATCGCCTGTGCGGTACAAAAAACGTCGTGTTATGAGAGTTGCCGTTGTATGCGCGATTGTTGCGGCTTTGGGCAGTTTTACCATTGTTGCCGCCGCAACAAATTTCTTTGGACTGTTTTCGGAGCCTGTCGGAAAATTCGGTCTCCATGTCGGTGTGACCGAGGAAGCAACCGCATCGGCAAGCGATTCGCTGAAAGCCGTTAAAATGAAATTCGGGTACATGACCGAGGGCTTTGAGGAGCTACCGCATATGCCCACGGACGTTAGTAAGTTCCGGAATGCCGGCGACGAAAACTTGCCGCACTATGTTTTTTCTCTTGAACCCGCAAAAGATTTTGACAACATCGTCAAGTATGTCATCGACAGCGAGGAAAAGGTTGTAAACGGTCACAAGCTCATTTTTACCACCCGTCAGTTAACGGAAGAAGGCGAATCTGATTACAGTGCGGTGATGTATTTTGAAGATTGGGGCTATGTAGTCTGGAGCTTTGCCTACAACGGCGCAAAAAAGGACGAACTGCTGAAAATCATGCAGAATCTCAGTCTGGAGGAAGATAAGGATTATGTTCCTGAAACGACCTCCGCCGATATGGTTCGAAGCGACTTGGATTTGAAACGCCGCGAGTACGATTGGACGGTTAATACAGAATTCACCATGCACGCCCTCGGTGAAGCTTTTCAGTGGGGACATGAAGCACGTTCCGACGATTTCACCGTTAAGGTTACATCCATTAAGGAGCAATCCGGCACCAACGGCATTCCCTCTGAGTGTTTCAACTGGATAACCGATTACTCTCTGATTTATTCCGATTACTTTGACACAAACGGCAAGCTCATTACTCCCTATACCCGTCATGATTCCACCGATGCGGACGGTGTAAATTCACAGCGCAAAACGTGGGACACTCAGGACGATCGTCACTTCTTTGCTGTAACAGTGGAAATAACGCAGAACACGGATTTCCCAAATGCCGATTTTGATGTAATGGGAGATTTCACTCCCGTTATCCTGATAAAAGACAAGGACGGCAGCTACCGTCACAACGGCGAGGAGGACGCTTACGGCGTTATGCAGGAAGTTCTCTATGGCAACGCAGCAACTGTCTGCTCTACACCCGGCGATGAAAGCAACATTCTCCACATGAGTAAAGGCGAAACGCGCACCTTAACTTATGGTATCGTTATTGACGATGATGTAATGGACAACGCTTATCTGCGTTTCAACTCACAGGATGAGCAGACGATTGACGACGACGCGGAGAATATAACGCTAAACTTCCGCAACGACTGTGTTAAAATAAAAGAATGAGGTGCAGTATGACACAAGAAACCTTCAGCAACCTCATTCTTGACAGCGAATCGACGCTGTATCGCGTAGCGATGTCCATGCTCAGAAATGAAAAGGACTGCGAGGACGCCGTGCAAACGGCTGTCCTCACCGCCTTTGAAAAGCTTGGCACGTTAAAGCACGAGGAATATTTCAAAACATGGCTGGTGCGGATTTTGATAAATGTTTGCAACAAGCAGCTCAAGTCCGCCGCGAAAACAACAGAACTGCACGATACCGATATTACGTCAGACAGTGCCGAAGCATCAACCGAAATCCGCATGGCAATTGAAAGCCTGCCTGTAAAAATCAGGCAGGTTGTCGTGCTCTATTACATCGAGCAATTCACCGTCAAGGAGATAAAGCAAATCCTGAAAATCCCCGAGGGTACCGTCAAAAGCCGCCTGAGCAAAGGTCGGGAGCTGTTGAAAGACTACTTAACAGAATGAAAATTACCCCTGTTGCCGAAATGCAGCAGGGATAGTTTTTATGATAATACCTTTATTTTATAAAACCACCTCCGTCTGCATTGTAGCGGATGGAAAGATTTGTCGATAGTTAAAGTAACTTGTTTTTGTAGGTTCAGTATTCCAATAAATATATGATATTGTCACAAATTTGTTATCGCAAAAATAATAATTGAAAACTATACGATAGGCAAGCTTGATTTCTATAAGAAATTTACGATGGCATCTTAATAACACGCTATATCAAAAAACCTTCGCAGCTTTGCGAAGGTTATAGACATTTACTATTATATTTGGTATTATATAAATATAATAATCATTAGAGGTTCCCTTTAATAAAAGGGTTTAATAATTATGAAAAGTATGGTATAATGCATACGGCTGTGAAGCGATGACAAGGAATATACATATGGAAATTCTCTTTACCTTATGTTGAGATATTAGTCTGAAACATTTTATTCTGTTTGCAAGGAGGAAAAGCAATGAATGTTTATGATTTTGACGGAACGATTTACTATACAGATTGCACGATTGACTTTGGAATCTGGTGTATGCTTCGCCATCCAAAGCTGTTGTTTACCTATTTTCCAAAGGCGATCAAGTACCTGATTCAATACAAAAGAGGCAAGGTTCCCAACTGCCTGATGCAGCGCAAGGTTTTCAGCTACCTGACGATGATTGATGATTTTGATGTGCAAATTAAACGGTACTGGGATAAATATGAAAAGAAAATATCGGCGTGGTATCTTGCGCAGAAAAAGCCCGACGACCTTATTATCAGCGCTTCGCCGCTGTGTATTATCGAGCCGATTGCCAAGCGGCTTGGCGTTCGCTGTATCGCGACGGAATATGACCTTGAGTACGGTGTTTTTACCAATAACCTGATGTACGCAAAGGAAAAAGCAAAGTATATTATTGACCACGGCTTTCCGAAAATTGATAACTTTTACTCCGATTCACTTGCCGATACTCCGCTTGCCTTGTGCTCCGAAAAAGCCTATCTTGTAACAAATCACGCCACAACACTGACAGACTGGCCTGACCTCGACGAGGAAACCATGAAAAAGGTGAAAAAGAAAATAAACACCGGTTGGAAGATTCATCTCAGAGAGGGATAAGTGATGTATGTTATTATATATGATTTCGGCACCAGCAGCTTAAAAACCTGTCTGTTTTATATTGACGCTGAAATCCGGCTTATTGCAAGCGCTTGCGCGTCCTATAATCTGTATATTCTCGAAAACGGCGGCGCCGAACAGGACACTGAGGAATGGTGGCAGGCTGTGTGTCAAACGACAAAGGAGCTGTTTGAACATACTGATGTAACGCCTTCGGAGGTATCGGGACTGGCTTTCTGCGCACAGATGCAGGGCGTTGTGCTGGTTGATGAAAACGGAAAAGCGCTTCGACGTCCGATGAGCTATATGGATCAGCGCGGCGTGAATGAGTTTAAGGCGTGTATGGGAAAGGGACTCATTAAGGTGTCCGGCTGCAGTTTGTATAAGCTGCTCAGAAACCTGCGCGTCAATTATGCCGGCTCCACCAGCGTCAAGGATCCTGTCTGGAAATACAAGTGGGTTGAGAATAATGAACCGGAGGTTTTTTCAAAGGTCTGTAAATGGCTTGACGTAAACGACTATCTTGTATCGCGCTGTACCGGTAAAATCATCCGGACGGCGGACTCCGCTTTTGCTACCTTTCTGTATGACACGCGCAAGGGCAGGGAAGGCTGGAACAAGGGTCTTGTCAAGATGTACAAGGTCAAGCCCGAGCATCTGGCGACGATTATCAACTGTACGGATCAGGTCGGCGGACTGACGGAAAAAGCCGCCGCCGATCTGGGGCTGAAAGCAGGAACGCCTGTTTTCGGAGGCGGCGGAGATACCACATTTGTGAACATCGGCGCAGGCTGCACCAAGCCGGGCGACACGCATATTTATGTCGGCACATCCGGCTGGGTATCGACGTTCCTTGACTGTCAGACGGTGGATATTAATGCAATGATAACCGGCGTGCTGTCCGCAAAGCACGGATACTTCAATTATTACGCCGAGCTGGAAACAGCCGGAAAGTGCTTTGAATGGGTAATGCATCACCTTGCGCTGGATGAAATAGATATCTATATCAGGAAGTCAAAGGTGACGGATAGCGTCGAAAACAAAT
>JBGUUF010000590.1:0-1137 GCA_045133435.1 Acutalibacteraceae bacterium | reverse complement strand
CGTGCAGCCGCAGAGAAAATTAAATCCACCGAAAAGCTGATTGAATTTATCGCCGCAAATGGGTTGAATGCTTTTGAATATCAGTGCGGGCGCGGTGTTATGGTCAAGGAACCGAAAGGTATCGCAATCGGCGAAAAGGCGAGAGAATGTGGCATTAAGCTGTCGATTCACGCGCCGTACTACATTTCGCTCGCTTCGGTCGAAGAAGAAAAGCGGCTGAATTCGATAAATTATATATTCCAAAGCGCGCAGGCGGCGAGCTGGATGGGTGCTGACAGAATCGTTGTGCATCCCGGCGGCTTGGGCAAAAAATCCCGCGCAGAAGCGACCGCCTTGGCAAAGGAAACTCTCGCGGCGGCTCAAAAACACCTCGATGAAAACGGTTTGGGCGACGTTCACATCTGCCCCGAGGTCATGGGCAAAATCAATCAGCTTGGAGATTTGTCCGAAGTGCTGGAATTCTGCACGCTTGATGAGCGCATGATTCCGTGTGTTGATTTCGGGCATCTCAACAGCCGCCTGCAGGGTACAATGGATTTTGTCAAAGCTCTGGACGAGATTGAAAACGTCCTTGGAGTGGACAGGCTGAAAAATATGCACATACATTTTTCAAAAATCGAATATACATCAGGTGGGGAGAAGCGGCATCTGACCTTTGCAGATGAGGTTTACGGACCGCAGTTCGAGCCGTTGATTGAGGAATTTATCCGCCGTGATATGCACCCGACCGTAATATGCGAGTCGGCGGGAACGCAGACGGATGATTCCGTGACCATGATGAATTATTACAAATCGCTGGTTGAAGCGTAAAGGGATGATTACAAATGAAAAAAATTCTGATAATAAACGGGCCGAATCTCAACATGGTTGGTGTTCGTGAACCCGGTGTTTATGGCACAGAGACTTTAGAAACTATTTGTACGCGTGTGGCGGAATATGCTAAGTCACTTGGATTGGAAGCGGATTTCATTCAGAGCAACCACGAGGGTGTTATTCTGGATAAAATTCACGGTGCAAAGGCAGAATATGCGGGCGTTGTGATCAATGCCGGCGCGTGGACGCATTACAGTTATGCCCTGCGCGATGCGATCGCCGCAGTTAAACCGCTGCCGTTCGTTGAGGTGCATATGTCCAACA
>JBGUUF010000589.1:0-1880 GCA_045133435.1 Acutalibacteraceae bacterium | reverse complement strand
TGCGAGCGCGCAGGCAAGATGCGTGAAGTCGGTATTATCTACAACGGTCTCGGCTACAACCGAATCATCATGGGTCATTACAATTATGCCAGCGAATTTTTCAACTCGGCTATAAATGTATGGTATAACCTCGAAATGCCTGAGGAAATCGGTATGACGCTCTACAATATGGCGATCAACTCGATATTGATGGAGGAATACAGCGTAGCTATAGACCTGATCACCACCACACTGCGAATAATGAAATACCTCAATCAGATCAACCTGCAGTATTGTAACATGTCAAAGCTCTACGGTATGCTGGTTTACTGCAATTATAAGCTGAATATCGAGTACAATGCGCAGTTCTACCTCAATAAAATGGAGTACATCCTGCATCATCTGATCTACAGCGAGGATGCCCCCGATTATGATTCATGGGATAACGAAATGTTCCTTTATTATATTTCAAAGGGACTGCTCATCAAGAAAACGAATCCCGACGAGGCACAATTGTATTTTGATAAGGCGAAGTACCACATGGAACGCGCCGATGACCTTTATTTCTTCATTTATATGATTTTTGCCATTGAACAGGCAGCTTTCTACAAAGAAAAAAATCAGATGGAAGAATTCAAAAAGGTGCTTAATAAATGTATCGACCACTTCAAAAATCACGGCTGTAATGAAAAAGCGGACAGATTGTTCACTATCCTCAACAACAAGAGCGTTGCAACCACTAAGATAAACGCCGGTCTGAAAAATATCACCACATTCCAGCTTATCGAGCTTGCCCGCCGTGTCGGTTCGGAAATCGAGCTTAATGCACAGAACCGCAGCATACGATTCCTTTCGGGTTGGCAGAAGCTGATGAATAACGACGAGATCACAAACGTCGGCACGCTCTTTGAGAAGTCAGTGAGCTTCATCAAGAAAAATTTTGCCACGGATAAGGTCTACATGTTCAGCGTGCATGAGGATAAGATCAATGTGGATTTCGCCGACGAGGGCGTAACTCTTACAGATAAGCGCGTGAACGCGATAGTTGACTTTTTCAATAGCGGTCATCATTCGAGCTTTACCGTCACACGCAGCGAAAAGCGTTTTTACGACTATGCACCGCTGCTTGATGTGTTTGGTCTCAACAAAGTATTCTCGATGGTCTGTGTGCCCATGTATGAGGATAACAGACTTGAGCATCTTTTCCTCACATACATCGAATCGCATGATAACTTCTCTCACAACTATATACAGTTCCACGATGATTCTCTGACAATATTCAAGTTTGCCTATCGTCAGCTTATAGATGCAAGCCACCGTCTGCGTTCCCGTATGGAGATTCAGAAGATGAACGCTAAGCTGGAAAAGACAGCGGTTACAGATATGCTCACAGGACTGCTCAACCGTCAGGGCTTCACCAAATATCTGGAGGAGGAATTCTCCAGAATGTCATCCACAGGCGGCAACAACATTCCGACGACTGTAATGTATATCGACTTGGACAACTTCAAGTATTACAACGATACGTTTGGACATGATATTGGCGACGTGCTGTTGGTTTCATTCTCGAAACTCTTTAAGTCGCTTGTTAACGACAAGGGATACAGCGTGCGTTACGGCGGTGACGAATTCCTCGTGGTTCTGCCCAATGCGACCGAAGATGCCGGCGTTGATCTGGCGCTCTCGATTTACAGAAAGCTGGATGAAACTAACGGTTTTGAGGATGCTATCAAGGCGAAGATGGGGCGTGACTGTAACGTGGAAAAGAAAAACCGCGTGTCTTGCTCGATCGGCATAGCGACGTCCAAGACCTCCAACATGGCGGCCATCACCGAGACACTCAAAAATGCCGACAGCGCGCTTTATGTTGTTAAAAAGTCCACTAAGCGCAACTATCGCGT
>JBGUUF010000588.1:0-17616 GCA_045133435.1 Acutalibacteraceae bacterium | reverse complement strand
TTCAAGATCTCCCCGAATTTTCTCAAACTGTTCTCTTGTTATATCGCTCGGATATTCATTTCTCATTTCTTTCACCGCTTCTCTTTTTCCCTTATTTTACTCCCTTTTTTCTCTTTTGTAAAGATTCTAAACAGGCTCTAACGTTTTGCAGTGTGTTTACTGTAAAAATACAACTGCTCCAACAGAGCAGGAGCTTGCACAGCTTGCGGCGGCCCATTACAAGAAAATTGACATGAGTGATGGAATTTATGTTGTAAACATTGATGGCTATATTGGGGAAGCTGTTAAAAATGAAATTGTGTATGCCATCAAGCATGGTAAGGAAATTATATACCACTGTATCTAATGTATATCTTATCGCACTATGTCACGTTCTTACGCAAATAACAGCGTCTGTGCTAATAACGGACGCTGTTATTTTTATTGTATTCAAATATTTCAAAAATTCGTGGTGATAATAAAATGTCCTACAATAACGCCCGCACCTCAAACCCGCTCCAAAGACCGCTCGTGCTGATGCTACTCGCCACCATGTGCTGTATGCTGTGGGGCAGTGCATTTCCGTTCATCAAGATAGGCTATGCGCTGCAAAATATCGCATCATCCGACGCCCCATCGCAGATACTCTTCGCGGGGATACGCTTCTTCGCGGCGGGGATCCTCACCATACTTGCGGGCAGTATCCTGCAAAAAAAGCCGCTTGTCCCCTCCGCCAAATCATGGCGCAAAATAATCCCGCTCGGCATGGTGCAGACGGTGGCGCAGTATGTGTTTTTCTACATAGGGCTTGCCCACACCGACGGCACGCGCGCTTCGATAATCAACGGCACCAATGTATTCTTTTCTCTGCTGGTTTCATGCTTTATATTTAAGTATGAAAAATTCACCGCGCCGAAATTGATAGGCTGTATCGTGGGATTCGCGGGCATTGTGATTATAAATATTGGCGGAGCCTCCGCGTCGGGCGGCTCGATACTCGGCGATGTGTGTATAATATGCTCGGTAATGGCCTACGCATTCTCCTCCTCCATGATAAAAGCTTATTCCAAATCGGAAAATCCAGTAATGCTCAGCGGCTGGCAGTTTGCATTCGGCGGTGCTGTAATGATCGCTGCGTCTCTGGCTTGCGGTGGACGAATTGAATTCATCTCGTGGCAGTCGGCAGCCGTAGTAACCGAGCTTGCGCTTGTCTCGGCGGGAGCATACACCGTCTGGGGGCTGCTGCTCAAATACAACGACGTTTCAAAAGTCGCAGTATTCGGATGTCTCACCCCGATATTCGGCTTCCTGATGTCTGCATTACTCTTGGACGAAACCGCCGCACTGTCGTGGCAGAGCATATCCTCGCTTGCGTTGGTCTGTCTGGGCATACTGACCGTCAACCGCATGGAATACAAATCCAATAAATAACAAAAAACCGATGTGCGATTTCAAAAGTTATCGCACATCGGCTTTTATTTTCATAATCAAATTATCACGCCGCGTCATCAAGCTGCTGAGCCTGTGCCTCGGTAGTCTGTGTACCACCGCCGGCGGCTGTAGTCGTAGTAGTGGTGGTAGTAGTAGTTTCCTCGGCAACTTTTACACTGCTTGGAAGGGCGGGAATGGATGTCTTAGCTTTTTTAGCACTGTTGGCATAGGTCATATCATCATCATATATGAACTTTGTGAGCTGGGTGGCATTCCATTTATAATTGCCCCAAAGAACTGAACAGACCGATTTACCCAATATTACACTTTTAAAAGAGTATGTACCGTCAACAGGAAGTCGGTACTGCACGATGTCGTAGTTGAGCAGCGTCGGCGCATCAAAGGCCAGACCGAGTATTTCGCCCTGCGGCACATTAGTAATAACATAGCCGAGCGCCTCTTGGATCATCGACGCCATTTTGAGATACGACTGATCCTTCATCTTGGTCAAGATAGCGGATATAACCTTGCGCTGACGTTCGGTGCGGTCAAAATCACTGTTGCCGACCTTTCTCATGCGGGCATAATTCAAAGCCTCCGCACCGCTGAGCGTGTATTTTCCCGCGCCCTTGGAAAATCTGGGGAACTTTCCGTAGGTCTTGTGCGAACACATATAATTTGCTTCCTGCGCATTGAGCGTCATGTCGATTCCGCCCATCATGTCGATTATCTTCTGGAAGCCGGTGAAATCAATAACTACCAGCTTTTCAACATCTATGCCGAAATTCTCCTTGATAGTCTTGCGGGTATATGTAAGCGTCATATCCTTGCGTCCGCTGTCATAGGAATAGGCGGCATTTATGCGGTTGTAGCCCTTGCCGGGAATTTTGACCAGCATATCGCGCATGAAGGAAATCAGCTTGATCTTCTTGTGCTTTCGGTCAACCGCCGCAACTATAAGCGAATCACTGCGTGACTGAGCATCCGTGCCGATACGGGAATCCGAGCCGACCAGCAGATAAAGCGTCACATCCTCAGTAGACACTATGACATCCTCGGGAATGTTGTCGCTGTCGTCATCAATATCAGTGTAGCTCACATCAAAATCAGTAAATGACACATCGGAATTGCTCGGTGTCTCCACAAAATTTATCCGACTCATAAACGAATTGTAAACCACATACACAGCATTAAATAATATCGCTATGACAAGCACAAAAGATATAATTATCTTTTGCAACACATAGCTTTTCCTTTTATTGGATCTGCGTTTGTTTTCGTAATTCTGATACGAACTCACGACCAATCACAACCCTTTCACAATCATTCATAAAAGCATAAAAAAGAATATCCGAATGAAATTTATTTTAGCACAAAAGTAAAAGATTGTAAACCGTTTCAAAATTTATGTCATTATTGTTTACATGCCATTCATAATAAAACGCAGCATTGTCCACCAAAGAGACAACGCCGCGTTTCCCTATAAATAATTTATTTTGAAGAGAGATACTCGTCAATAGCCTTGGCTGCAGTCTTGCCCGCACCCATAGCCAGAATTACAGTAGCTGCGCCTGTTACAGCGTCGCCGCCTGCATATACACCCTCGCGCGAGGTAAGACCTGTAGCCTCCTCAACGACGATACCGCCTCTCTTATTGACCTCAAGACCTTCTGTTGTGGACTTGATGAGCGGGTTGGGAGATGTGCCGATAGAGATGATAACGCAGTCAACATCAAGCACATATTCCGAGCCGGGAACTTCCACAGGGCTTCTTCTGCCGGATGCGTCAGGCTCGCCGAGCTCCATCTTGATGCACTCCATACCGCTTACGAAGCCGTTCTTCGGGTCGCGGGGATCATCGGGATTCTCATAACCGAGGATCTTTGTGGGATTGTTGAGCAGGCGGAATTCAATGCCTTCCTCCATAGCATGCTCGACCTCTTCCTTACGAGCGGGAAGCTCGTCAAGGCTGCGGCGGTATACGATATAAACCTTCTCAGCGCCCATACGGAGAGCTGTTCTTGCAGCGTCCATAGCCACGTTGCCGCCGCCGACAACTGCAACCTTCTTAGCGTGCATGATAGGTGTGGTGGAATCGGAGTTGTAAGCCTTCATCAGATTGCTTCTGGTGAGGAATTCGTTTGCGGAATACACACCGTTGAGGCTTTCACCGGGAATACCCATAAATCTGGGCAGACCAGCGCCGGAGCCTACGAATACAGCCTCAAAGCCCATCTCAAACAGCTCGTCGATAGTGAGAGTCTTGCCGATGACCACGTTTGTCTCCACGTCAACACCGAGCGCCTTGAGAGTATCGACTTCCTTCTGAACGATAGCCTTGGGCAGACGGAATTCGGGAATACCGTAGACAAGCACGCCGCCGGAGAGGTGGAGAGCTTCATATACAGTGACCTTGTAGCCCAGCTTTGCGAGGTCGCCTGCGCAGGTCAGACCCGAAGGACCTGAACCGACAACGGCAACCTTGTGACCGTTGGAAGCGGGAATTTCAGGAGCGGCTGTGGAGTGGCTGTTGTGCCAGTCAGCGACGAATCTCTCCAGACGGCCGATACCTACAGGCTCGCCCTTGATGCCGCGAACGCACTTGCTCTCGCACTGTGTCTCCTGCGGGCATACACGACCGCAGACAGCGGGCAGAGAGGAGGATTTATTGATGACCTGATATGCGCCCTCAAAGTCACATTCCTTTATCTTAGCGATGAATTCGGGAATATGTATATTAACGGGGCAGCCGTTTACACATGGCATATTTTTGCAGTTAAGGCATCTTGCAGCCTCATCCAAAGCAGTTGCCTCATCGTAACCGAGAGCAACTTCCTTAAAATTCTTACCTCTTTCAATCGGATCCTGCACAGGCATAGGATTCTTAGTCAAAGACATATTCGGCATTGTTAATTACATTCCTTTCATATAAAAGCAGGACAACTCAGCGTCACTGCCATGAATTATTCATAATAACGGCTTACCAATGCTTGGGAGCGAGCGTAACTTCCTCGCTGTATGTCACATCATCCCAACTGTTGTATGTGACGATTTTGTCCCAATGGTCAAAGGCTGTCTTTATTGCTTGATTTTTATCGGTACTGCGCCATCCACCAAAAGCAGGATCATCTGTGGTGTTTATCCAGCAATCAGGCATATTCTCGCGCATTTCTGCCCATGTATAATCAGTAGGCTTCACCCCATGAGCAAACAACATCTTGAGCTTTTTGCAATTTTGCAATGCCGCAAGATTTTTGACCTTGCCCAAATTCTGCATTTCTATTTCCTGTAAATTAGCGCAATCACCAAGAGGTGCAAGGTCTGTAACCTTGCTGCAATTGAACATTTCGACATAATGCAGATTCGGGAAGTTTTTCATTCCACTCAAATCGGTAATATATGCATCCGGCAAAAGTAAAATTTCCAACTTAGTCAGCTTTGAAAATCCGTTAAGATCATAAATTTTATTGTGTCCCAAATCAAGTGCCCTCAGTTCGGTGCAATAATTGAGCAACGGATAAAACGAATCCTGCCAGAAAGTTCTGGGTTGCAACACACCTACAAGAGTAGAAAAAACCTTAATGTCGGTGCGAACCTGCCACCTGCCAAATTCGACCAGCCAAACTATCTGATTATTCGGGAATGCCCTGTTGAGTTTATCCATTTCCTCGTCAGACACCTTGCAATCGCCCACATAAACCATGGCGAGGTCGGGGAAGAATCTTAACTTCTCATAAAACTCTGAAACATCCGTAATTTTTTTATTGCTCAAATCCAATTCCGTTGTTTTATTTGTAACCTCTACACCGCAAAGCGTTTCTTGAAGCAGATAATCATATCCACGATCGCTGTCGCTGACAGCAGCAGTTACATTATACAACTCATCGCACAAGAGGTAGCCTCTGGCATCAAGAGTCTTGAGTTTCTTGAAATATTTGATATACTCCAACTCCACGGGTGAAATATTCTGATTAAGAGTAAGACATTCCACATCGCTGGAATACACCGTACCACCCATCGGCACGCTCCATTTAATGTGGCAATCAGGTAGCTTTTGGGCAATCATTTCATATTGATTGGGTGTAATGTTGGTGTTGGTCAAGTCAGCAGTCTTGAGATTTTTCATCTCAAAGAGCCCCGTAATATTAGCTGAGAGGTCACTTCCCGAAAGGTTTATTTCACTCATTCGCTTATCATATTCCACACCATTTATAGTCACTGTATTTATGACATTGGATATTTGTATTCCGCCGAATGTAAGAAGTCCTACTGCAATCAAGGCGGAACTGAGAATTGCGATTAATTTTACACGAGACATTTTCTTTAAAGTCATGGCGCAGACCATCCTTTCAATTCAGAAGCGTAATAAAGCCTTACTGCACTTCTTTTTTGAAAAGATTGCAAGTCTTTTCTCTGGCCTCATGCTCAAAGTCACGATACATCGCACCTCTGCTCATAGCCTCATCGAAATCAACCTCAAAACCGTCAAATTCAGGTCCGTCAACGCAAGCAAACTTAGTCTTGCCGCCAACAGTCAAGCGACATCCGCCGCACATACCTGTACCGTCGATCATTATAGGATTCATAGAAACGATAGTCTTGACATTGTACTGCTTTGTTGTCTTTACAACGAATTTCATCATGATCAGCGGACCGATAGCGATGACCTCATCGTAATTCTCACCGCTCTCGATGAGCTGCTGGAGCGGAGCTGTAACAACGCCCTTTTCGCCATAGCTGCCGTCATCGGTCATAACGATGAGCTTGTCGGAAGCAGCCTTGAATTCGTCCTCAAGGATAAGCAGGTCCTTATTGCGGAAGCCGATGATGGAGTGGACCTCGCAGCCCAGCTCGTGCAGCTTCTGTGCCACAGGCAGAGCGATAGCGCAACCTACGCCGCCGCCAACTATAGCGACCTTCTTGAGACCGTCGGTGTGAGTAGCCTTGCCGAGCGGACCCACGAAGTCCTGAATGTAATCGCCTTCGTTTTTATGATTGAGAAGCTCGGTCGATGCACCAACGACCTGGAAAATTATCTTAACTGTGCCCTTTTCGCGGTCATATCCGGCAACGGTGAGCGGGATTCTCTCGCTGTTCTCGTCCACACGCAGGATAATAAACTGTCCGGGCTGTGCTTTTTTGGCAATCAACGGAGCCTCGATGTCCATCATTGTCACGGTTGGATTAAGTTCCTTTTTGCAGGCAATCCTATACATTTGTTTTTCCTCCCTAAAATCTGAATGAATTTTTCATCAGAACAAATATAAGTATCAAAAAATATTTGCCAAATTCTATTATAGCACCATTATTCAAGAAAGGGAACAAAAATTTTGTAACAAAAAATCATAATATTTTGTTATATATGTTATCATGCAATGTAAAATATGCCGAAAACTATTGACATCTCACGAAAAAATATGTTATATAATAAGTAAAAGGCAATATTTTCAGACATATCAAGGAGGTTTATCAAAGTGGATTTTATTTTTTATCGCATTATGGATATGATACCCGTAGGATTTGACGCCATGGCATGCACATATATTTTGAGGACATGGGCATTCGACACGCTCACGACCAAGCGCAACCGCTCCACCGTGCAGCGTGAAATGGCAATATCTATTTTTGTAGGCTGCATCGCCGCACTGCTCACCACAACAGTATTTTGTGGTGAAAAATCATATGATTTTTCATGGTACAGTGTAAACATGATCCCGGGGCAGATATTCTCCGACGCGGCGTATATCTGGAAAAATTACAGAGATTATTTCCCGTGCATGATCACCACCGCCCTTGTGCTCAATCCTCTGGCATTCATGCCGATAGGCTTTTTCATTCCGCTTCTGTGGGAGGTCAAAAAGCCGTGGATTCCCGTGGGCGTGGGATTTTTCACCTCGCTGGCTATCGAATTCTGCCAGATTTCTATGCGGAACAGAGTTGCGGACATCGACGACCTTATAATGTGCACGCTCGGCGCGTTCCTCGGCTATCTGATATATTCCCGGATAAGGAAAAAGAATCCGAGTTGGATAAAGAAATTCCGCCTCCAAAAGGGATTTTATGTTGACTCCTACGAGGAATTCGTGAAAGTGATCATGGAAATTAAGGATCAATGAGCGACATGCACAACATTACATATTATATCTCGGACATGCTGCCCTACATGCTGGCGGCTGTGCTCCCGACCGTACTGATTAGGCTTGCATACACGCGCAGACTTCGCCGCGAAGGTCTGAAATCGAACACACACCACGAGCTTGGGCTGATAATTTACATCGTCTTCATCGCGGGACTGTTCTCGCAGACCATCCTCGCCAATATCCACACCTTTCAATTCGGGCAGGTCAGAAGCCTTATCAATCTTGTCCCCGGCAAGATAATTTACGATTCGATCGTACTGTGGCGGCAAGGCGACAGGCTGTATTTCGTGATAAGTCTGCTCGGAAACATCATAATGTTCATGCCGTTCGGCTTCTTCACTCCCCTGCTTTGGAATAACAAGCGTCTGCGCGACTCGCTGACGGCAGGATTTCTCGCCTCGCTCACGGTGGAGATATGCCAGCTCCCCCAGCTCGGCCGCACGACCGACGTTGACGACCTGTGGCTAAACACGCTCGGCGCATTTTTCGGCTGGCTCTGCTATAAGGCGGTGCTGAGAATTTTCCCGAATTTCACGGCAAAATTCCGCATTAAAAAATCTGAAGAATAATCAAAAAACAAGTGTCTGCACGGTCATCTAGCCGCACGGACACTTGTTTTCATTATAAATTATTAACTCACAGCGCCTGTGAGAATATCTTGTCGAGGATGGAATTGAACTCATCCTCGCTGTGATAGCCGCTCTTGGTCAGGCGGTAATATTCGTCGATGGAGAGCAAGTCCCAACTGCACTCGGAATAATTCGTCAGCTCATGCAGGTAATGTATGCACTCGTCCATGTTGATTTTCCCGTTGTCAAATTTATTCTTGATAACGCCGATGAGCATGCGCTGCACATGGTTACCGGGTGTCTTGTCAACGGAATATTTGCCGTGGAGGTTGTAAAATATAGTCTCTATCACAGTCTCATAGCCCTTGTTCAGCGACAGATACACATCGGTGTAGATATAGGGCACATCATTTCCGCGCAGAGCCTCGGTCAGGAAATCGCGCAATTCATCGACCGTCAGCAGTCCCATTTCCATACCCGTTTCAAATTTCGCCATTTGCTCGTAAGGTGTCAAATAAATTCACTCCAATTTTATTGCTTCATTATGTAAATGAAATTATAACACACCTCTGTCATATTTGTAAACATGAAAATTTTACGTCACAGGGAATATTGTATTCGCCCAAATTTGTTATAAATTCTAGTGCGTCTCGCTCGTTCGGCTTCGCCTCACTTCTGAGGGCCTGCCCTCAGTCTCCCGCGATGGCTCCGCCCTCGACCCGGCAGGGAGCCTGCCCCCTGCACCCCGCGCCGCATACGCGGCTAATTAGGCTCTTTCCGTATTTACGTCAGAAAAACATCGCCGCAGGTGCCATAATAAATATCGTCATGCCCCGAGATCAGGCGGCAGAATTCCTCAAACCGCTCCCAACTGTTCTGCATGTCAAACTCATAGCTGTGCCCCCAGAGGAAAAATACCTGCGGCTCGTCGGGCGTCGATTCAATGAATTTCTGCGCCAGCTCGAAAATATTTTCCTCCTTGTGCCGACAGGTCGGAGAGATATTGAGCAGGTCTGTCGGCAGGTCGTAATTGTGCGATGACACAACGCCGCGCGCATACTTAATGCCGCAGTGTCTCAGCACGTCCTCCACTCTCTCGTCCGTCGCGCCGTATGGATACGCAAATCCCCTGACCTCACAGCCGAATAATTTTTCCAGAGCCGCCACGTCCTGATTTATATCATTGAATATCTCGTGGCTGTTCATCTGCACAAAATTGCCGTGAGTGACCGAGTGTGACGCTATCTCATGCCCCGCGTACACATCCGCGAGCATGTGCGGCGGCATGCGCTCCACCTTTACGCCGTCGCCGTACCACACCGATTCGGGCGACATAAGTCCCGAGTTCAGGTTGAAGGTGCATTTCAGACCGTATTTATTAAACATCTCGACCAAACGAATATCCTGATAAACGCCGTCATCATAGCTGAATGTGACGGCTTTTTTGTATTTTGAAGTCCATTTCATAATAAATATCTCCATCGCGTTTGCTTTTCAAATAATTATGCATTGAATTTATTATGTCATATTCTGGCTTTCATGTCAAATACATCGGCAGGATTACAAGGCACGGAAAGCAATTTTTGAAAAATAAAAAAAGGAAACGCGCGAAGCGCCAATTAGCCGCGTATGCGGCGCGGGGTGCAGGGGGTAGGCTCCCTGCCGGGTCAAGGGCGGAGCCATTGCGGGAGACTGAGGGCAGCGCCCTCAGCAGCGAAGCCATAGGCGAAGCGAGCAAAATACACTTAGATTTATAATAGATTTTGGCGAATACAATAGCAAATCACACCAAAAATTGATTTCCCTAGTTACAAGGTATGCACTTCCAATGAAATGTTCCTTTTGCGGCACTCGTCTATCACAAATTTAGTGCCGCGCGAATTGCCGTCCCAGAAAGCCAGCATGATGTCTGCATTTTCTATAATAGTAATGTTGCGTTTGAGCGGTGCCGCCTTGCTGTATTTTTCATATTCGGGCAAATATTCGGTGAGCTTGATCCCGTGCTCCAATGCGTAATTGCGCGCCACGGTGTCAATGCCCCTTGCGCCGCCGCTTATTATCTCAGTCGTGCCCTCGGGTAAATAATCACCGAGATTGTTTATTGTCAGACCTCTTGAACCGATTACTGCTACTTTCATAAGATATACCTCCGAAAAAAATTAAATTTAGTGAACCCATTTTGGGATAACATTAGAATTATACCACAAGAAGAACCTAAAATAAATAGAAAATGAGTTCACTATGGAGGCAATTTATGAAAAAGAATGAAAAAGCTTTGTCATTAAGAATTGACGCTGATTTGCTTAAACGATTTGAATATGTTGCCAAATATAATGACCGTTCTATTAACGGGATGTTGCTGCACCTCGTAAGAAAATGCATTGAAAAATTTGAAGATAAACATGGTGAAATTAATATTGATGAAAAATAATGGTTGTGGAGCTATAAGACTATGAAAAAGAATGAAAAACATTTCTCATTAAGAATTGACGGCGATTTGCTGAAAAAATTCGAGGTCGTAGCAAAATATGATGACCGCTCTATGAATTGGCTGTTGCTAACCCTTATCAGAAAATGTGTCGCTAGATTTGAAGCGGAACATGGTAAGATTGAATTTGACGAAGATAAAAAGGGGGAGTAAATAATATGGCTATTAAGAATTTATCTATACGAATAGATGATAAAATGCTCGATAAACTGCATGTTATCGCTGACTACGAAGGGCGCTCGGCTAACAGTCAGATTCTCATATTAATTAGGGATTGCATTGAGCAACACGAAGAAAAACACGGTGAAATAAAAATAGGCGGAAAACAATAAATATCCTTAAGGATACGCTGATTAAAGGCTTTGCCGTCGATTCGACCACACGAAAATCCGTTACTGAGGGTGGTCTGAATCGACTTAATCAGCGTTTCCTTAAATCCCCCGACAATGGTTGGCTTAAATCATTGTCGGGGGATTTTTAACTCTCGTTTTCCGCAATTTGGTAGCCGAAATCCGCAGGTCACTCCAAATCGCTTGCAATCGTTATTTTGGATGTGGTATATTAATCTCGCAAAGGGGGAGACGCCTTGAAGATACACATAATTCAAGACGATAACGCACTTGAACCTGAAGTTATCATAACATGCCGCGAGATCACTGAGGACATACAACGGGCGATCACGGCAATACGCGCTATCAACTGCATGCTCACGGGCATCAAAGACGGGCAGACATTTATATTACAGCCCGCGGAAGTCGTCTACATCGACACGGCAGACAAACGAACATTCATCTACACCGCCAAGGATGTATATGAAACGCCGCTCAGACTTTACGAATTGGAAGAACAACTGCCAAAAGCGGATTTCTTCCGCGCCAACAAATCCTGCATCATAGGCATGCGGCACATCCGCTCGATCAAAGCGGATATAGACGGTCGGCTGCTGATCACGATGGACAGCGGAGAAAAGCTGTGGGTTTCGCGGCAGTACGCGGCGGAATTCAGAAAAAAAATCGGTATGTAAGGGAGGCTGTGCAAAATGGACAACACCGAAAACAAAAAGATACTTTCGTCAATATCCGAGACATTCACTCTGTCGGTGATAATGATGTCAATATTCAACTTTGTCTTTGAAGATAAAGCAGAGAAAGTCTCGCAAATATCCGAGCTATTCGCCCTCTGCGGCGAGGGTCTGACCATAAAGGCACTCGCACAAATACTGATAATGTCAACGATAATTTCACTGCTGAGATACTTCTGGTTCTCGGATAAGATCTTCAAAAATATGATGACGCTCTGGCGCACGACCTTCATGCTTGGAAGCTCACTTCTGACAATGTTCGCCCTGGCCATGATATTCAGATGGTTCCCGCCGCATGTATGGCAGGCATGGGTCGGCGGCTTGGTCGGCTTTACAGTAAGTACACTAGTCAGCTTCTTGTTCATGTTTCTCAAGACAAAGCTCGAGAGCAATGAATATCAGAAGAGTTTTGATGAATACAAAAATCACACAAACGAGGAAGGTAATGAAAAATGAGTACAATTAAACTTGAAAACGTCACCCGTTCATTCGGTGAAAAGCAAGTGCTTAAAGGAATATCTTTGGATATTTCCGAGGGCGAGATATTCGGTCTGCTCGGCCCGTCGGGCGCAGGCAAGACTACAATAATCAACATTCTCACAGGGCAATTGTCCTGCGGCGGTCACGCCGAGATATTCGGCACCGACTGCGGCAAGATCGGCCGCAAGGTCTACCGCGAGATTGGCGCAGTGCTTGACAACTGCGGACTTTACGAGCGACTTTCCTGCTTGGAAAATATGAAAATTTTCGCCCGTATCCACAACGTCCCGTTCAAGCAGATAGGCGATATCCTCGGCAAGGTCGGACTCACAGGCAGCGAGAAAATCAAAGCCGGCAAGATGTCCAAGGGCATGAAACAGCGTTTGCAATTGGCCCGCGCTATTCTGCACAAGCCTAAATTACTCTTCCTTGACGAGCCGACCAGCGGACTTGACCCCGCTACAGCCGCCGAAATCCACACTCTGATGAAAGAGCTTCAGCGCAACGGAACAACCATATTCCTCACCACACACAACATGGACGAAGCCTACCGCATGTGCGACAGAATAGCACTGCTCAACGAGGGCAGTATCGCCGAGTGCGGCGACCCCGCTGAGATATGCCGCAAGCATTGCAGTGTATCTGAATTCAACATCGTAACCTCCGACGAGGAAAAAATAACACTGCCCAACCTCCCCGAGAGCGCGGAACAGGTCGCTCAGATGATACGCGACGGCAAAATCAAGGCAATTCACTCGGCAGAACCCGATTTGGGAACGGTATTTCTCAAGCTGACAGGAAAGGAGCTTGCACAATGAGAACTTCACTCGCTATACTCAACAAACAATTAAAGGATTCGCTCAACAATCTGCAATCCCTCATGGTAATGGTAATTTACCCCGCAGTAGCATTTATAATGGTGATCGCCCTGGGTGATCAGGACGGTATGGACGGTCCGATGAGCAGCATGTTCATCTCGATGTTCGCCACGATGCACTGTGCATTCGTTCCGATAACAATAGCCTCCACCGTGATCTCGGAGGAAAAGGAAAAAGGCACACTCCGTTCGCTGATAATGTCGGGCGTGGGCAGAGTTAATTACCTTTTCAGCACATCGCTCTTTATCATCATCGCGGTAATGCTCACAGGCTGCACATTCTTCCTTATGGACGAATTCACACAGCAGGAAGTCTGCAAATTCCTCATCACAATGCTCTGCGGCACAGTGATTTCGACCCTCCTCGGTCTTTGCATCGGCGTTAATGCCAAGAATGTCGCGGCGGCAAACGGCATGGCAATGCCCGTAGGTCTGGTGCTTGCACTTATCCCGATGTTGGCGCAGTTCAACGACGCTATTGCCAAGGTGGCAAAATACACATACAGCGGACAGATAAGCCTTGTTCTTGAGGGCGGCAACGATATTACAGTAGAAATGCTGTCTGTCTGCGGCGCATACACAGCGATCTTTGCAATTCTTCTTGTAGCACTCTTCAAGAAAAAGGGTCTGGAGTAATAACATAATAATAAAAAAGCAAGTGCGTATCACATTATCCAAGCTGTGATACGCACTCGCTTTTTATCTTAACATGCAAAATATAATGCAGTATAATAATTCTCGGCGGCACTGCACGCGAAATTACAAATATTGCATACGGTAGGCGGTTAGTCTCTCCCTTTCATTTAAGTGTGAGGGGAGGTGTTGCTTATATGGAGAACACAATTTATCTCATCGTAATACTTATTATTCTTGAGCGTATCTTCAATGGTAACAAAAAAAATTAACCGCCCTCTCGCAAAGGTAAGCGGTTAATTTTTTTATTAATACTACTTTGGGAGACTAACCGTCTACGCGATATTTGTAACTCGCAGAGCAGTGCCGCCCTCTGTTTTTATTATAATATACTTCACCAAATTTGTCAATATACTCAAATCAGGATCAAAAATAAACCTTTGCCGCATTCCCGAGATGAAAATTCGGGAATAATTTGTCAAAATTTGCAAAAATCATTGACACCGCCCTCAAATAATCATATAATGATAAGTAACATGTGAATGCTGTAATGTGCGCGGTCGCATATTATAATTAATAAAATCACATTGATTACTTTTTGGAGGTTAATTCTATTATGGCACGTGTTTATAATTTTTCAGCCGGTCCGTCCATGCTGCCCGAGTGTGTACTCAAGCAGGCAGCAGAAGAAATGCTCGATTATCAGGGAAGCGGTCAGTCCGTTCTCGAAATGAGCCATCGCTCTAAGGTATTTGACAAGATCATTAAGGATGCAGAGGCAAATCTCCGCGAGATCATGAATATCCCGGACAACTATAAGGTCCTCTTCCTGCAGGGCGGCGGTTCCACACAGTTCGCTATGATCCCGCTCAACCTTATGACCAAGAACAAGAAGGCCGATTTCGTTATCACAGGCCAGTGGGCAAACAAGGCTTATCAGGAGGCTGCAAGATACGGCGAGGCTAAGGTCATCGCTTCTTCCAAGGATAAGACCTTCTCTTACATCCCCAAGCTCAACTCCGCAGATTTCACCCCCGATGCAGATTATTTCTACATCTGCCTTAACAACACGATTTACGGCACAAAGTGGAACACACTCCCCGAGACAGGCGACGTTCCGCTCGTAGCTGATATTTCTTCCAACATCCTCTCCGAGCCGATCGACGTCAGCAAGTTCGGTCTGCTCTTTGCAGGCGCACAGAAGAACGTTTCCGGCGCAGGTCTGACCATCGTTATCATCCGCGAGGACCTCATCGGCAACGCTATGGACATAACTCCCACAATGCTCAACTATCAGATCCACGCTGACGCTGAATCCCTCTACAACACACCTCCCTGCTATGCTATCTACATCGCAGGTCTGGTATTCGAGTGGATCAAGAACAACGGCGGTCTTGAAGCTATGAAGGCTGCTAACGAGAAGAAGGCAAAGCTGCTCTATGATTACCTCGACAGCTCCAAGCTCTTCAAGGGCACAGTCGTTCCCGAGGATCGTTCTCTCATGAACGTTCCGTTCGTCACAGGCGACGCTGACCTCGACGCTAAGTTCGTTAAGGAATCCACAGCAGCAGGTCTTGTCAACCTCAAGGGACACCGTTCCGTCGGCGGCATGAGAGCATCTATCTACAATGCTATGCCTTACGAGGGCGTTGTTGCTCTGGTCGAATTCATGAAGAAGTTCGAGGCAGAGAACTGCAAGTAATCGGCGTTCATAAAATAAATCAAAAAATTGCAACGCAGCAGTCGCATAATTCAAGGGAGTACGGCAGCAGATGTTGACGTACTCCTTTATTAATTTAAAATAATATGCGTCAGATATAATGAAAGGAATGAACAGAAATGGCAAACATTCTTACTTTGAATAAAATCGCAAAGATTGGTCTTGACAGATTCGGCGAGGGCTACAGCTGCTCCGAGACTATGGAAAATCCCGACGCAGTGCTGGTTCGCTCTGCATCAATGCACGACATGGAGCTTCCCGAAAGCCTTCTCGCTATCGCCAGAGCAGGCGCAGGCGTTAACAATATTCCGCTCGACAAGTGTGCAGAAAAGGGCATCGTTGTATTCAACACCCCCGGTGCAAATGCAAACGCTGTTAAAGAGCTTGTTATCGGTGCAATGATCATGAGCTGCAGAAACGTTCTCCCCGCAGCAGCATGGGCAAAGGGTCTCAAGGGCAACGGCGACCAGGTCGGCAAGATGGTCGAAAAGGGCAAGAGCCAGTTCGTAGGTCCCGAAATCAAGGGCAAGAAGCTCGGCGTTCTCGGTCTTGGCGCAATCGGTGTGCAGGTTGCAAACGCAGCAGTCGCACTCGATATGGACGTATTGGGCTATGACCCCTATCTCTCGGTTGACGCTGCACTCAAGCTCTCCCCGAAAATCAAGCACGTCAATACAACAAAGGAAATCTTTGAGCAGTGCGACATCATCACAATTCACGTTCCGCTCACCCCCGACACAAAGAACCTTGTAAATGCAGAGAGCATCGCCATCATGAAAGACGGCGTCAGGATTCTCAACTTCGCTCGCGGCGGTCTGGTCAACTCCACCGACATCAAGGCAGCTATCGAGAGTGGCAAGGTCGCAAGCTATGTCATCGACTTCCCGGATGACGAAGTGCTCGACGTTGATGGCATCATCGCTATCCCCCACCTCGGCGCATCCACACCCGAGTCCGAGGACAACTGCGCTGTTATGGCTGTTGACGAGGTCAAGAACTACCTCGAGAACGGTTCTATCGTTCACTCTGTCAACTACCCCGACATCGACGCAGGTCCTGTGGCTGACAAGCGCATCTGCGTTCTGCACCAGAATGTTCCCCACATCATCTCCAAGCTCTCCTCCACAGTATCGAGCGAGGGTCTGAACATCGAGAACCTGCTCAGCAAGTCCAAGGGCGACTATGCATACAGCATCGTTGACTTCGCAGGCGAGCTCAGCGACAGAGCTAAGGAACTTATCGAGACTATCGACGGCGTTATCAAGGTCAGATACATCGGCTAATTAAGATAAAAAATCTCCTCCCCGCAAGTCTTTATTGAAAAAGACTTGCGGGGAGGATTATCTTTTTATATTGCCAATACTATTTAACTATATACCCCTTAGACTGCCAGAAAGATGTCGGATTGGGATTTTCCAAAGTATAATCATTAACACTTTTTGCAGCTGCAGTTTTTCTACCATTTCTAACTTCAACGTGAGTATGACCACCGCTTGAGCTGCTTACACCACGCCACGATTCAGTTGCGATTTTCTGACCTTTACTTATATTTTGTCCAACTTTAAGACCTGATATCGGAGCTGTATGCAAGTAAACTACAGTTTTATCTGAAGAACTATCATAAATAGCAATAGTTGAAAGTCCACTGCTACCATTAGAACCATAGGTTACCCTTGTAATTACACCGCTGGTTAAAGAGTAAACAGACGCACCATTATAATTCTTAAAATCAATGCCCTCATGTCTACCTTTGGTATTTTTGTATCCATCAAAGCCGCATGTGATTTTTGATCCACTCACATTAATTTTATAGAGTGCGTTCGTCATAGTAGTATTATTAGTAGTACTTACAGCAGTAAACTTAAACTTCTGTGCATCGGATGTATTCTTCTCATAAAGCTGAACATTCGTACCATTATCAGAATATCCACCATTTACATCAAGCTGATAGTTTGAGTTAATTTTAGACACCATGTAATAGTATCCGTCACCCGCACTTACAAGTCTAAACAACTGTGCATTACTTCCATTATATTCCCAAAGCTGACAATTAGTAAAATTCGCTGCAGTATTGCCATTGATATCCAGTACCAGACCTGAGTTGTTATCTACAAAGTAATAATAACCATTACCTGCCAATACTGCTTTAAATTTCTGCTGAGGTACATTACCTTTATCCCAAATTTGGATATTTGTACCGTTAGTTTTACCGGCTGCA
>JBGUUF010000587.1:0-7170 GCA_045133435.1 Acutalibacteraceae bacterium | reverse complement strand
ATATATGTAACATAATCTCCGTTTGTTTTTTCGATATCGGCTATCCATGCTGAAACAATAACTATACTATACATAACAAGCGCAATAGCTAAACTAGCAACCACACATACCAAAATTTTCTTTTTAATTTTTATTTTGGTAGAAATATCTTCCGTACTCTCGTTGTTGTAGTATTCTTCGGCGATTTCTTTTGCCGAGCCGAATTTTTTGAGGATGTCATCAATACTAGCATCCGGATTTTCGGAAAGATAGAATTCTACACTTGATTTTATGGAGTCAAGTATATGCTTCTTCTCTCTGTTGCTGCATGAAAGGGACTTACCGATTTCACGGTAATACTTTTTAAGTCCATTATTCAGATTCTTGGTCATTTTTTGCATTCTCTCCGCTTCTGTTAAGTATTCTTTCTATACTGTTTTTGACCGAAAAGTAATCAGACATAAGTTGTTGCAAGTGCTCTCGTCCAGGCTCTTCCAAATGATAGTAAACTCTGGTAAGTCTTCGACCGACCTGCTCTCTGTGGTCACTTATATAACCGTTATCTATAAGCTTATACAGCGCGGGATACAAAGAACCTTCCGGAATGGAAAATTCTCCGTCACTTCTTTCTAACATTGTCTGTGCAATTTGATAACCGTACATATCACCTTCTTGTAAAAAGGTGAGTATCAACAGTGCCGTCGCACCCTTTTTAAAATTATTTTTAAAATTATCAGCAGCCATCTAATCTCCACCATTATTTAATATTTATTGACACAACATCGTAACTCTCGAGTTATGAGTTTATTATATACCAAAACGAGACAAAAGTAAATACCTATTATTTCTAAACCGTTGCCGGCTTGCGTTATTGACTTATTTAGTACGATTGTGTATGCAGTCGTGATTTTGGTGCTTTTGGGTATAATTTTCACAGATACGGTGTTTGACGCAGTTCGCGCGATCAGGATGAATTTTTATTTGCAGTGAGAATAAAGTTGTTTTAATCGGTTAATAAAACAAATCAGCTTCACTGAATCCAACTATAACCAACGAAAAATAATAATAACCCTCCACATAAAAGAAATATATTTTTCCATAAGAAAGCGTTATTTTATTAATGTAAGTTTGAATATATATAACAGCAATTAACTTTATTTGCTTACGTCGGGGTATCAGTCTTAACGTGACATTAAGGCAGATACCTGTAAATACAAAGTTCACCACCTTAATAACGGCAGAGATTTGGATAATGCATTTGCATCATTCCTGACTCTGCCGTTATTTTATCGTGTTCACAATTAATTAACCATAACTGCGCCCGTGTTCACATCTGAATAATTGAAATGTGTCATTAATAATATTATAATTAAAGTGTGTGTGTTGGATGATGTGAGGTTTTTATCAAAATTCGGTTGAGAGGAGGGAAGAGAGTTGACTCTACATCAAACTATATTGTATTTTTTCATTTACAGTTTTTTAGGCTGGATTTATGAAACAATATTTGTAAGCATCCGTGAACGGGAATGGTCGAACCGCGGTTTTTTGATGGGACCGATATGTCCGATATACGGTGTCGGCGCGGTCGTGGCGGTGCTGATATGCTCCGATATGAGCATACCGCTGACATTCATTCTGTGTATGCTTGGTTCTGCGGTGTTGGAATATACCACAGCATATGTGCTGGATAAGCTGTTTCATGCATCGTGGTGGGATTACAGCAATATGCCGTTCAATATCAACGGTTATATCTGCCTGCCCGCGTCGCTTTTGTTCGGTGCGGCGGGTGTGCTCATCGCCAAGATACTCCACCCGGTAATATCGACCCCAATGGCGCATATCCCCGAAACAGTGCAGGAAGCTGCGGCACTGCTGCTGGTGGCATTGTGCTCGGCGGACTTGACGCTCACGGTGTCCAGCCTCAGTGATTTCGCGGTCAAAATCAAAGATTTTGAGAGCAGGGTGAACAATGCGATCTCCGATAAATATGATGAATTGGAGAACACTGTCAGCGATAAGCTCGCCAATGTCAAGTTGGCTACAGCTAAACATCGCATGCTGCTCACCGATAGGACCAGAGAATCCATAATCGAGCGCGAAATCAAGAAAGCTGACCTCAGGCTCAGCCGAATCCAGATGAACGCATTACAGGGTATCCGTAAGTTTAAAAACGAGGAACTGTATGCGGGCAACCTCGGCAAGATCCACGCACTGCTGCTCAAGGTTTCATCCAGACGCAAAAAATAAAACGCAGACGATTTTTTATGACATGGAAAGGATTGGGAACAAATGAAATTGACTTCATACGATGAGAGATACATCTGCGCATGCCTTGAGGGGATAATGAATTCCGAAGAGGCAGAGCAGATGAAAGGCTTCATGCAGCACGGAAACATAACGACCTATACGCATGTGCTGAGCGTGGCTTGTCTGAGTTATAAGATAAACAAGCGGCTGAAGATATGCTCGGACCCGCGCAGCCTGATAATAGGCGCGTTTCTGCACGATTATTACCTCTATGACTGGCACGTCAGCCCGAAATCACACAAGGGTCACGGCTTCAATCATCCTGCGCTTGCGCTGAAAAATGCGCGCAAAAGCTATGCGCTGAATTCCATTGAGGAAAACATAATCGAGAGCCACATGTGGCCGCTCACGCTCACGCGTGTGCCTAAATGCAGCGAGGCGGTAATTGTCTGCATTTCGGATAAAATATGCGCGGCTTATGAATTTATCAGAAAAAACAAGTCGGTCTATAACATCGGAAATTAAATCGTTAGGCAATTTCCTCGCGGCTGGATTTTTTTAGCTGCGGGGAAGTTTTTGGCAACTTATCCCCGAAAATGCCACCTTATCCTCTGACCTATTGAAAAAATTTTTATCTTGAATTACAATAAAAACATCGAAACGCGGTTCGGATAAAAAAATTTCAGAAGAAGGTTATAGTTTATGGTTGGAGTATTTTTAGGTTTAATGATCATATTGGAGATCGCTCTTGCGGTCTATTGCTTTGTCAGGAAAACCCGCGCACGCTTGGAGGCGAGAATTCTTTGGCTGGTGCAGGCTGCGGCGATAGGCGTATATTTCTTAGTTTCACCCCACGGCACGACATTTCAGTGGTATTTCATTCTGATTTGGATGGCAATACTCATTATCTGCGGAGTTTTCTCGCTGATAAAATTCGTTAAAAAGAGCGACGATTCGCCTTATAAAAAAGGCAGGATAATCCGCAGATTGATCATCAGATGCATGCTTTGGCTCATGGTCAGCGTACCGCTGCTGATATTCCCGCCCTATGAGGAGCCTGAAACCACAGGCGACTATACCGTGGAAACGAAGTCTTACACATGGACGGATGAGGGCAGAGCCGAGACTTTAGCCGAAACCGACGAAGACAGAAAAGTTACGGTAACATTCTATTATCCGAAAGAAGCAGATGGAAAATGTCCGCTTATCCTGTTTTCACACGGTGCCTTCGGATTCGATCTATCCAATCATTCCAGCTATGCCGAGCTGGTTTCCAACGGCTATGTCGTGTGCAGTATCAGCCACACCTACCATGCATTTTACACTCAGGAAACTGACGGCACGACGAAAATCGTCAACATGGAGTTCATGCAGGAGGCAATGGAGGCAACTAACGGTCTGTATGTCGGCGAGGAGCTTTATGAACTGGAAAAAAAGTGGATGGAAGTAAGACTTGGCGATGCTAATTTCGTGTTGGATACAATTATAGAAAATTGTAATTCAGGTGATGATGAGTTCTTTGACATGATCGACTTGGAGCACGTTGGTATGTTCGGTCACTCTATGGGCGGCGCAACTGCTGTGGAAATGGCGAGAACCAGAGAAGAAATTGACGCAGTTGTGGTGCTGGACGGCACATTTATCGGCAGCTTTACAGGCTATGAAAACGGACAGCTTGTTTTCAATGACGAAGAGATATCCACGCCTATCTTGAATATTCGCTCGGAGGCTCAGAACGAAGAATTCATGATGGACGGCGAGTATATCAATAATTATGTGCTCGACCGCACCGAAATCGCCAAAGACACTGTCATCGAAGGCGCAGAGCATATGAACTTCACCGACCTGCCGCTGTTCTCACCCTTCCTTGCGAGCATGCTCGGTACAGGCGATCGCGACAGCCGCGAGTGCATTGAGATAATGAATTCGCTCGTGAAGGAATGGTTCGACTGCTATGTAAAGGAAGATGGTCAGCGCACCCCGCACATTAAGAGCAAATATTAACGCATGGAATTTATCAGAGGCATGTTTTGCATGTCTCTGATAAATTGCTGTATGAACGGAGGATATTTGAAATTGAAAACCGTGATCAATAAAATATCTGTTAAGGAAAATGAGCAGGTGACGATCGAATGCGTGGAGGTCACGCAGGAAATAATGAATCTGAAATCGTATGCCGAGGGAGTAGGCAACAGCATTGCGGGCACGATAGACGGCAAAATGACCGAGGCTTCACTCAGCGATATTTTGTATTTCGAGGCGGTGGACGAAAGTGTATTTGCCTATTTGGAAAAGGACGTCATGGCGGTAAAGGGTCGTTTGTACGAATATGAAAAACGACTGTCGGAAAAGGGCTTCGTGCGCATATCGAAGTCGATCCTGCTGCATCTCAACAAGGTGGAGAACATCCGTCCTGCGCTCAATCGGAAATTCATCGCGGAGCTGTCCAACGGGGAACAGGTCATGATCTCAAGGCAGTATGTGAAGCCATTGAAAGAAGTTCTTTTTGGAGGTAAGGCAAATGAGCTTTAAAAAGCATGTTATAAGAAGAGTTATTCCGACGTATTTTATGATAGTCACGTTTATAAATATCGGAATGTTGACAGCAGGATTGACGTTTTTTAAGGAAGTGCGGTTTGGGTATGAGGTGTTTTTATCACCGCTGTTTTTCGGATTTATCGGGTGCATAATACCGCTGATGGAATATTTATTTCAAGGAAAAGAAGCCAATCAGGGCGTAATACTCGCGCAGACAGCATTTGAACTTGTCGTGCTGGAGGTGTGCATACTCGGCGCGGCAAAGCTGCTTGATGTAATAGATTCCGAATTGATGGCGGTAATTATAGCGAGCATGGTTTTTGTGATATTTGTAATTGTATGTGTGATACATTATTTGCAGGATAAAGCCCTCTGCACAGAAATGAACAAGGCACTTTCGAATTACAAAGCGCAGACGGAAAATTAAAAAATCGCTCGGTTTGCTTGTTGCAGAATCAATCTGCTGCAATGCACCGAGCGATTTTTTTATTCAATCTTGTCAAACAGTATTTTTCGTTCCTGAGTAATATCCTCCAGCAGTGTCACATAGCGGGTCACGCGTATGCCGCCGTTGGTATCGTTGACCGTCTGATCTGTCGAAATGACTTCGATGCCGCCGACCTTCTGCATCTCCTCGTCCAAAATTTCCTCTGCCTGTCGCAAACACTCCTCGCGACTGACGTCCCGCTCTACATAGCACAATTCATGCAGATATTCCCGACGAAGTGTTATGGGCAGCTTGAAGCCGAAAAACTCCAACGGAAATTCCTCGACAGTGCGGGAATAATTACCCTTTGGCATCGAGCCGAACAGCGGTATCTCCATGCCGAAAGCCATGATTCGGTTGACGGTTATGACTCGCCCTGTGGGTTCTTTTACGGTTTGACGGCAGTCTATCGCGGTTGAAAAGGTGTGCTCGGTGATCGCCGTGACTTCGCCGTATGAATGCACGAGACTGATAGGCCCCTCCGGTCCCTCAAAAAGTCCGCTTATCAGCACATCTCCGGGATAAACAACGTCGCCTTGCTTGACCAGCGGAGTGCCGGTCTTGGCGACTATCGACACTATCTCGCCGCCCGAAGATGCCACAACATCGCACGGCTCGCCCTGAACGACCTTAGATTTCGTCGAGCCGGACATGCTGAAATAAACCTGTGCATTACAGCCGAGCCGCGACACCTTGATCAAGTCAAATTGCCGCAGTTCGTTTTCCAATTCCAATTCAAGCATAGTCCCGTCTATCGAGGAGGAGAGCACTCCCGTGCGTATCCCGGCGTCGTATATGACTTGATTTACTTCGTCGGCGTATTGTTCGGGCAGGTTGACAGTTTCCACGAACCACACAAACTGAGAGAGATACCACAGCGTAAGGCAAAAAAGTCCGAATCCCAAAACAAAGCCTATGCGCTTGTAATATTTTTTGACCAAAAAAGGCAGTCCGAACGAATGTGTAATTACGAGCTGAACGCCCGCTTTTTCCGCCGTGTCTGCCAGCGTGAAGAATTCATTCGCGACAATGTATCCAAACATCCGACTGCCCTCGCAGTGCAGATTAAAGACATTCAGCCAGCGGCGGTTGGCGATATTGATGAATCTTTCGGGCGAGATGCCTATTATCTCAAATCTGTATACGCCCCTGATAAAATGCAGTATATTCATCGCATTCAGCCCTCCATTTTAAATGAATTTTATGCCGGAAATTTGTCCGCATATTGCAATGGAATCCTCCATCAGACAGCTTATGCAAAGGCAGCAGCCCTCTATTATCACGTTTCGCGAATAGGTGGCGATGATAAGCCGTTCGTCCGTGTATTCACACACTCTGCGGAAACCCTCGATAAGCAGTCCACCGCCTATTTCAAATGTTATCCTGCTCTCACCGCAGGAAAAATCGGGGCGTTGATTTAAAATTTTCGCAAGGAATTTTTCGGAATCGCTCTCACATTTAATTCGTCCTTTTTTCTTCAAAATACCACCCCTGTTTTTTAGAGAATAAATAATAGTGAGAAGTGAATAGTTGTGGTAAAGCGGCGGAGCCGTAATTTTTATTCAAAATTCAGTGTGACATCCGATTTTACCGTAAATTATGAATTGATTAATAATTAATATGCGTGCGACCGTGAGATTATCACGGTTTTTTATTTGGTGTTAATTCGGAAAAGCGAGTCATATAAATAAAATTATTAATGAAAAATCGGGGGTAATTACTTGCTGAGTGTTTGCAACGGGTATATCAAAAGATATGCGGCGGCGGTGGGAATATTGTTCGCCTCGGTCATGGTGCTGGTGAATTCCGAGCAGGCAGCCGAGGCGGTACGGCGGGGGATAGGCATGTGCGTGCAGAGCGTGATACCGTCGCTCTTTCCGATGATATTTCTGTCGCAGTATCTGATAAAAAGCGGCGGT
>JBGUUF010000586.1:0-4165 GCA_045133435.1 Acutalibacteraceae bacterium | reverse complement strand
TGTTAAATCCACCACGACGACAACAACTACCACGACGGCTGCTCCTACAACGACCTCTACAACGACCACTCAGAGCACCGAGAGCACGTCGCGGACTCATTGGTTTGATTGATAAAATTAAATAATAAAAAATAACGATATGTAATTTACTTGACTATAAATACATATCGTTATTTTTAGTGCCATCAAACTGCCAATAGCTTTATGCACAATGCTCAAGAAAATTTCGCATATTGATAAAAAAATTAACAATCCCCCCCTTTACAATTTTGAAATAACGTATTATAATAATTTATGCAAATAAAATCGGTGAGTTGGGTTTGCATGCCCCGACCGCCGTTCTATATCTTATGAATAAGGGGGTTGGATAAAATGGACAAGTCGGTCGCTCAGAAGCTCACCATAATTATGTCTTTGTTTATGGCTGTGTTTGCGACGTTTTTGGTCTGCGGCAATGTCATAAACGACGGCATTACTTCCGATACATACAGACAGCCGCTGGCTAAGACAAATGATGCCGTGTCCTACAGCGATACGTCTGTGGACGGCGGATACAGCAGCTATGTCAGCTATTCCGATTATTACGGGATCTATGACGGCGAGACCGATGTCACTATCGTGGAATTCATCGACGATGAGGAGGACGAGGAAAGCGTGCCTTCGCAGGCTGACGACAGCATCTTTTACGATGACGAGTATCTCGACATAACCACTGTCACTACCACACAGACCTCTGCTTCCAAACGCACTACCACTACGGTCAAAACTACCACCAAGTCGACGACTAAGGCAACGACCACGACTACAAAGAAAACCACCACGTCCAAGGTTACTTCAACATCTGCTGTCAAGACGACTACCAAGGCTTCGTCGGTCGTGACTACTACTACCACTGCCGCTGTATCGACCTCGGCATCAACCGCTGCTACAGCAACCACCTCGACAACAACATCTGCGACTACAACTACCACTGCCGCGCCTGCCGCCACTGTTCAGTCAACTACCGCGACTAACAGCGAAGCATGTGATGCTTTGGTTTAATTAAACTTTTTTTCATGAGATTTTTTTCACCTAAAAATAAAATCAGCGAAAGAATCATCAAAAATTCTTTCGCTGATTTTATTTTTTGATCATATTTCGGATGACACCGACTGCGTGGAGGAATTCAGCCGCCGCAGTCCTGTGTATTTTTTGCAAAGATCCTCGATGTCGCCGTCCTGTATCATGCTGACGTATTTCTCCGCGATCTTGCTGCACAGCTCGCTGTCCTCCGTTCTGAAGGCGATCACCAGCTTGCTCTCGGAGATCGGAGTGTCTATGTATCGGAATTTGTCCTCGGAATCCAGCGCGGCATACAGCGCCTGCGGTTCGTCCACAGCGGCGCAGTCCGCCGTTCCCGAGGTGAGAGCCTCCATTACCTCGCTCATGCTGCTGTATATTTTTATTTGTTTAAGGCTGGATTTCATCACCGAAGCTTCGTCGAGCGCCGCCTGTGCGTCTGAACCGCTGACCACCGCCAGCACCTTGCTGCTGATGTCCGCCAGACGGGTTATTTCGCTGTCGGCATTCACCATGATCACCTGTCGGTAATAAAGGTCGGTGTCGATAGTCATCACTGATGCGGTGTATTCCTTGGACGGCTGAGTGACGTTCCACAGGCAGTACACCGTTCCGTCGAGCAGCTTTTGATATGCTTCGTCGCTGCCGAGCCGCATGAATTCAGCGCCTACCCCCATAGAGCGGGCACATTTTTCGGCAGGTTCGGCGGTCAGACCGCTTTTATCCATTACGAACGGCGCGTCCATTGTGGCGTTGCCCGAGACATAGCCGACCGTTAGGCTTCCGCTGCGTCTGACGCGGCTTATCGGACCCGAGCCGCACGAAACACACGCCGACACCATCATCACTGCCGAAATCACCGCCGCAGCAGCGCGTAAAATCTTTCTCACCATGCAATCACTTCTTTCACGAAAATTATTCTGATACATTTAATTTTACATCATGTTTGTGAATTTATGAAGAACAAGCGCGAATTTTTACAATTGCCGATATGATAAATTTCAGGAAAATTGCCGTTGATTTACAGTGCGATGTCCAAGCAGAGCGGAGCGTGGTCCGACAGCTTGCCGAAGAAATTCGGGGTGATGTAGTCGTAGGAGATGACCTTTGAATCGCCGATATTCTTGACCAATGCGTGGTCGATGGCGTTTTTGTAGCTGCCGACGCGGGGCTGGTTGGAGTAGAAATTCTGGTTGCAGGTGTAGCGGCCGATGCTGTTGTCGGCGAACTCAGTGGCTATGTCGTAGCAGTCGGAAAAGCCGTTGTTCAGCGCGGATTGATACTCGTCGGTGCTCACGGTGCAGTTCATGTCGCCGGCGACGAAGCACGGGCAGTTGTATTTTGCAGCTATCTCGTCAACGAAATCGCTTAACTCCTGAAACTGCTTCTTACGGAATGTGACGCTGTTTGAGTTCTGTTTGATGCTCATCCACCACAGGTGGGTCGATATGGCGACGAAGGTCTCGCCTGTTTCGTTGTGCTTGAAATACCCCCATGTGTATGACTTGCTCTGGCTGTCGGAGCCGTAGCCGAATTTGTGATAGCCTGATTCTATGAGCGTCAGCGTGTCGGTGTTGTAGACCAGCGGGGTGTAATTCACCTTTTGATTGCAGGTTATCAGCTCGTAATTTCTGCCCTGCTCAGCCATTATTTCTATAAGCTCGCTGACCTTGCTGTGGGGCTTTATCTCCTGCATGCAGATAATATCGGGGGCATATGCCATAAAGACGGTGGCGAAGCTGTCAAGTCGGCTCGAGAGCGAGCAGTCAAGTCCTGCCGCGCGCCACACGGCGGAGTTTTGGTCGTTGTTCCAGATGTTTTGAGACATGATGCGGAGATTTGAGCCTGTGTATTTTTCAAAGATGCACTTGCCGTAGATGTCGCCGGTTATGGTGTAACCCTCAGGGATACTGAGTTCCTGAGAGAAATAATTGCGGATAACTATGTCAACGGCATACTGCATCGCCCAGTCTGAGCCGCCCATGATATAGAGCTTGCTGCCGGTCTGCACCACCTTGTAATCGCCCAGATCGGGGTTTTTGGCGTAATATTTCAAACTGACGTTTTTGGTGTTTTTGCCTATGACTATCTCATACTGTTTGTTTGTATTTGTGGTGCTGTCGGTGTATGCGAGCGGTATGTCAAAGCCGCAGTTTTCATATAGATAGTCATAAAGGTATTTTGCGGTGTTAGCGCCTTCGCTGTAGTAGAGCACCGCGGGATAGACGATGGTATAATCCCTTATCGGATTGCCGGCAATGCCCACGCCCTTGAGGTAGCTGCCGCTGTAAATGCCGTCGCGGGGCACGGTCATTATGTATTTGTCATCTTTCTCAGTGCCTTGGCTGAAATACTGGTCGTACAGGATCTGGAGCACCTGCAGTGTCATAGACGCCGAGCCGCACACCACAAGCATGCTCTTGTCCTCCGTCGCAACGTAGTAATCCCTGTATTTGAGCTGGTTGATCATTTCCATTTTGAGATTCTTTTTAGCCTCGACATAGGTATTTTTGTCGTATGCCGTGAATCCCTCCATATATTTGCTTATGCGGGAATTTATGTATATGATGTTAGAATCCACCGAGTCATCGGACAGGACATTGAAATAGCGCGTCACCTTGTTGAGCAGGTCTTGATTTTCGTTCAGCAGACGCTCCATGACATCGTCCGAAACCGAAAGATTGCAGCGCGGATCTCCTTTTTTGAGCAGGATTATGGTCTGAGAGCTGCTGTCGCCCTCTTCGCTTAAAATTTTTCTGGGGTAGCTTTCGCACGAGGCGAACTGCATGAGCAGAATTATCGCCGTAAATGCCGCCGCCACTCTGATAATGATATTTTTTTTCATTTCTGTAAAACTCCATAATAATATAATCTCAGATATGCATTCATCTGCCAATTATAGCACAATATAAATAACTTTGCAACCTTGCAAATGCGGCTGCAAGGAAATCAATTTTATAGGGATTTGCTACTGCATTCGCCCAAATCTATATAAATCATAGTGCATCTCGCTCGTTCGGCTTCGCCTCACTTCTGAGGGCTTAGTGTGCCCCTCAGTCTCCCGCGATGGCGCTGCCCTCGACCCGGCAGGGAGCCAGCCCCCTGC
>JBGUUF010000585.1:0-1630 GCA_045133435.1 Acutalibacteraceae bacterium | reverse complement strand
TGCTTCTCTCTGGTGGTGAGGTCGGGGTTTTCGCCGTTTCTCACGCTTTCGAGTGCAGATTCAACGGGGCAGGTGTACTGCCTTGCGTCGGCAACGCCTTCAATGCGGCGGATAGCATCCGAATGTCCCTGGCTAACGCCCTTGCCCCAGAAGGTGTAGTCCTTGCCGTCGGGGAGAATAGCGTTGGCGTAGAGACGGTTGAGTGAGAACATACCGGGGTCCCAGCCGACCGAGATGACAGCGACGTTTTTGCCATCCTTTGCGGCGGCATCAACGGCTGCGAAGTGCTTGGGAATGTCGGCATGAGTGTCGAAGCTGTCGATAACATTGAAATCGCGTGCGAGTGCGGGTGTCATAACGGGCAGGTCGGTAGCACTGCCACCGCAGAGGATGAGCACGTCGATGCTGTCCTTGTATTTGGTGATGTCGTCAGCACTGTAGACCTTTGTGCGCTCAAATGCCGGCTTGACTGTTTCGGGATTTCTTCTGGTGAATATTCCAAAAAGCTCCATATCGGCATTCTGTTTTATTGCGTATTCAACGCCGCGTCCGAGATTGCCGTAACCGTAAATTCCTATTTTCATAATTATAAACCATCCTTTGCTTGATTTGGTCTGTGTAAAATATAATAAATTTTTATCTTTTATTTGTCAATAGCTAATGTGATTTTTTAAATAACATCGCAGGAGACGCGGCATAATATGGTATAGGGAATGCTGTGGGCGGCGGGACTGTACGGCGGCGCTCCCGAGGTCGGCAAATGCGGACAGTATTTCCGCAAACCGTATCGACTTATCCTGCCGCGCGGATATTTGCCGCATTTGTTAAATTGCTCCCGCAGAAAACATTCGCAGTGCATAAGATATGCGGCGGATATTTTTTGCGGGAGCTGATTTTTTTGAGAAATAAACCCAATAATATTTAATATGCTGGCCAATATCTGCCTCAATGGTTGATATTTTTACGAAATACTTCCCGAATCCCGCTCAAAAATGCCCGATTAACATAAATTATAAAAAATTTTTGTTAAATTTATAACTTACTCTTGTAATTTATAGAAAAATGAGATATTATATATTAAGAAATTTTCTTTAGGAGGTAACTTTCCAATGTCAGTAAAAGTTGCTATTAATGGTTTTGGCCGCATCGGCCGTCTCGCTTTCAGACAGATGTTTGGTGCTGAAGGCTATGAAGTTGTCGCTATCAATGACCTTACAAAGCCTTCCATGCTTGCTCAGCTGCTCAAGTACGATACAGCTCAGGGCGGCTACTGCGGTAAGATCGGCGAAGGTCTCCACACTGTAGAGGCTGACGACGAAGCAGGTACAATCACAGTTGACGGCAAGACACTCAAGATCTACGCTATGGCTAAGGCTAACGAGCTGCCCTGGGGCGAGATCGGTGTTGACGTTGTTCTCGAGTGCACAGGCTTCTACTGCTCCAAGGAGAAGAGCCAGGCTCACATCGACGCAGGCGCAAAGAAGGTTGTTATTTCTGCTCCCGCAGGCAACGACCTCAAGACAATCGTTTTCAGCGTAAACGAGGATACTCTTACAGCTGAGGACAAGATCATCTCTGCTGCTTCCTGCACAACAAACTGCCTCGCTCCTATGGCTAAGGCTCTCAACGA
>JBGUUF010000584.1:0-2550 GCA_045133435.1 Acutalibacteraceae bacterium | reverse complement strand
CGCACCCGCGTTCACGGCGTTGAGCAGGTCGCGGCTTGTTTTCTTTTCGCCGATGGTCTCCACCGCGCCGAGGGTGTGGTCAAAGCCAGAAATCGTCTCCTGCAACTGCGCATCGAGGACGGTTCTGTCTGTAACGACGATCACACTTGAAAATACGGCGTTGTTGTCGCTGTCATGCAGAGAAGCAAGGCGATATGCCGTCCATGCGATTGAGTTGGATTTGCCCGAGCCTGCGGAGTGCTGGATCAGGTAGTTTTGTCCTGCGCCGTTTTGCGATACGTCGGCAATCAGCTTGCGAACAACGTCGAGCTGATGATATCGCGGAAATATCAGGCGCGGCTTTTTGCCGTCCTGCTTTTGCAGATGGATGAATTTCTGGATAATATCCATCATGCTGTCTTTTTGAAAGACCTGCTCCCACAAATAGGCGGTCGGATAGCCGTCGGGGTTTGCCGGATTGCCCTTACCGCCGTCGCGTCCTGCGCCGTTGCTGCCCTGATTGAAAGGCAGAAAATAGGTGTTCTTTCCGGCAAGCTGCGTTGTCATCCACACCTCGGTATGGTCAACGGCAAAGTAGCCCAGAATCCTCTTGTTAAATTGGAAGCAGATTTCGCGCGGGTCGCGGTCATACATCCACTGCCGCTTGGCGTTGTCGACGGTCTGCCCGGTGTATTGGTTTTTCAGCTCAAAGGCAAAGACCGGGATACCGTTTAGCGCGAGCACCATGTCCACGCTCTTTTTGCTGTCAGTGCTGTAATACCATTGACGGTAGACGGCGATATGGTTGTGCGCATACTGCGCCGCCGCTGTCTGGTTCAGGGTGGATTCGGGCTTGAAGTAGCAGACGCGGAAGGAGATGCCGCGGTGCTTAAAACCGTGGCGGAGCACGTGGAGCAAACCTGTCATGTCACAGGCGTTATTGAACGAGTTGCAGAACTTTTCGACGGTGTTGACCTTGTTGGTGTTTGCAAACCGCGCCCATTCCTTGGGCTGTGTCTTTTGGATAAAGTCAATCAGCGTATCGACAAACAGTCCGAACTTGGGATCATATGTATCTTCGCCTTTGGCATAGCCGCCGGCAGGAGAGAGCAGAGCCGATTCAATATCGGCTTCAAAACGTTTTTCGTTGGTTTCGTTAATGGGCATATACTATTCCTCTTTTTCGGAAATCTTACTGTTTATTGTCCAATAGTTGTTTCAATTCATTATCATACTTTATTCCTAGCGATAGCAGATAATCAATCTTCAAATTCTCTATATCATATTTTGTTGAATCTTCGTTGCGAAAATCGTTAATAACAATAGGATTGCAAGTCAAATAGTCGCGGTCAACACGACTGATACCGCCAAAATAAAAGTTTTCTTCTGTTTGTGCGCCTTTGAAACCGATAAGGCTGATACAAACAAAAAGGCGTTGTGTATCAAGAATACTTGATAAGCTATAAATATAGTCATGAACCGCCAGTTCTATTTTATCCCAAAGCTTTTTCCAAGGTATGTAACCATAAGGAGGATGCAAGTTTTCATTCAGCTCACGCCAAAATGGATAATAGCATTCGGCAATTCCGTTGTTAAACAAGCGGCTTTCTTCACAAGCATTATAGCTTGTAAAGCGGATTCCTTCAATCATTGGAAATAAGGAATCTGTACAATTGAAAGCGGAAAACAAACCCGAAAAAGCATTTTGCGACCGATGGATAAGATACATTTGTTTGTTATAATTTGAATCCAAAAATGTTTCGGGGATTATATGAAGCATCATGAATTTAGAATACTTGTAATCCTCGGTATCTTCTTGCATTCTAAAACTATCGATCCGCTCTCTGCGGAATCGTTCTACTTCCTTTTCCAAAGAAAGAGAGTTGGTAAACATAGTTTTCAGTTCCGAATAACCGACAATAACCTTTGAGTTTCCAACACGTTTGTATATCCGATAATTGTTATCTCCTTCAAGGTGTATGTACGGTGCGAAATAATCATGATAAATATACAATATAACAACATACTTATCATTTAGAAGTTTTACAAAACTGATTTTGTAATTCGGAATTCGCGGACTAATGGTGTGAAGCCAATTTTTGATATCTCTTTCAAATTGGTCGGTATCATCATTGTTTATCGACATTCCTTTAATCGCTTTAGGAACGCTCTTTGCGTCTTCCTCTATGCCATATATAATATAGCCGCCGTTAGCGTTGGCAAAGGAACAGACATCACTTCTAAATTCCGCTTTTGCATTAGCAACCTCATTCTTTTTATCTTTTGGGATAGCTAAAACATGTACCATTTCTTTATAATCAAGGTATTCGTTTTCACGATAATCAAGATTATCAATGATTTCGCAAAAATCATTTTCTGAGCAATCCAATAAATCTTTTCCGTTGATTTTCGGCAACAATCATACCACTTCCTTTTTACCCGTAACATATTCGTAAATCAGAGATTTTTTATAGGCTTCCAGTTCTGCAATGAGCTGTTCTTTCTTCTGGATAAGAGAATCAATCGCGTCGTTTTTTTAGTCGAGGTAGGCGACGATTTCGGATTGTTCAA
>JBGUUF010000583.1:0-1317 GCA_045133435.1 Acutalibacteraceae bacterium | reverse complement strand
CGATTGCCGGGAGCAAATGATCAATCTGTTCGCCGACTTGCGGGAGATGCTTGGCAGCGCCTGTCTGGATTGGGAGATCGTTTTTGAATTCCGGCTGAAACGGGCGCGGTATGTCCGTATATATGCGGACGTTCTTGTTATTACGGAAAACAAGGTCTTCTCTCTGGAATTCAAAATGAAGGATAAAATAGATTTCGAGGAAGTTTCACAAGCGGCAAAGTATGTTCCGTACCTTGAAATCGTATTCGGCACTGACTATGAGATATTTCCCGCTCTGGTGCTTACCGCAGCAAAGGATTATTTTGATTTCGCAGCAATCGGCAGAAGCGATTCTGTTCTCCCCGTTTGTTTGGGCGATATGCTCTTTAATGTATTTGACGAGTACCTTGGATTTTTGTCGGATGAATCAAATACCAATAAAGCTTTTCGAGCAAAAGAATAGTTAAGGACAAAGATGGCAAGATCTGCTATGTCATTGGCGTTACAAAAGCTATACGCAAAAAGATTGACAAATCCTTCGGCGACACCGTTGCCATCACGATTTGCGAAAGAGTTTAGGAGGAAAATATGGATCAGATTACAAAAGCGATAGAACTGTTCGGACAGGGATATATGTGCTCGCAGGCGGTATTCGCCGCGTTCTCGGAGCAGTTCGGGATTACCGAAAAACAAGCTTTGAAAATCGGCGGCTGCTTCGGCGGCGGGATGAACAAGGGTGAAGTCTGCGGAGCCTGCACGGGTGCTTTGATGGTACTCGGAATGAAATACGGTCAGGTCGATTTGAATGACCAAAAAAGCCGTGCACAGGAGCACGCAAAGGCGGCAGAGTTTCTCAAAGAATTCAAAAAATGCAAGGGTTCCTATATCTGCCGTGATATTCTCGGCTGCGATATTTCTACCGAAGAAGGACGAGCGTATGCCCTCGACAACGGGCTGTTCGGTAAGCTCTGTCCCGAAATGGTTAAAACCGCCGCTGGAATTGTTTCGGAAATGCTTGCGGAAAACGAATGAGATAAATGAGATTAGAAGACAAAGGAAAACAGATTATTAAGGACATCAAATCAGAAACCGGCACAAGTCCCATCAGAATATTTAAGAATATGGCGCACAAGGACTATATCGCGATTCACGGACCCGAGCACCATGTGCTTGACGGCGCGAGTCTGCTTGTCGCCTGCAAAAACGCGGGAATGGAAATCAATCTTGATGAAAGCCTGAATAAGCTTTTGAGTGAAGGACTGAGGATGCCCGGCGCGATGTGCGGCTTGTGGGGCGTTTGCGGCGCAATCACATCAATCGGCGCATCTCTCGCAATTA
>JBGUUF010000582.1:0-2036 GCA_045133435.1 Acutalibacteraceae bacterium | reverse complement strand
TTGACAGCCTCCAGCAGCTTTCCAAAGGAGAATTCTTCATTTTTCAGTGTAAGCCTACCGGACTCGATACGGGACATATCCAGTATATCATTAATCAAGCCCAGCAAATGCTCGGCGGAAGCACCTATTTTTTCCAAATATTCTCTTGTGCGCTCCGGAACATCCGGGTCGTTCAGCGCAATACTGTCCAAGCCGATTATCGCGTTCATCGGGGTACGGATTTCATGGCTCATATTTGACAAAAACGCGGTTTTGGCTTTGCTGGCTTCCTCTGCGGCGGAAAGCGCGTCGTTGAGCGCCTGCTGCTGCTCCATTGCTCTTCGCGTCTCTGCGTCGGAGTTTACGAAGCAAGCGCCCACGCTGCGGGAGATTTGCCCTTCTTTGTCCGACTTGCTTCGCATGCCCGCAAAGCGCACGGTTTCATAGCTTTCTTTTCCGCGCCGCTTCACCATATAGGTGTAGGAAATGACGTTGTGGTCTTTCAAGCTGTTTATAATAGATTCCGGCTGAATAAAGCGCATGAACTCGTCGAGATACTGTTCCGTTATGTACCGTTTGGCGTAAGCGGTCACAGACGCAAGATACTTAAAGTGCTCTCCTGCCTTAAAGCCGGGCTCGTCCAAACCGGTGTGCGATTGATAACAGACGCCCTCATCCTTGTCCAGCTCCAGATAGTAAACGCTCCAGTAATCGGACGCGAGAGCGGCAATAATTTTGCTCTGCTGCTCCTGCCGGCGATCCTTTTCCAACAGCTGCTTCTGCAGCTCCAGCCGCTGTTCAAGCTCCTTTTGTTTTACGCGGCTTTCAGCCTCTGTTGTTTCATGCTGCAGAAGAAGGCGGCTGTTCCGCTTGATTTGGTAAACGATAAAGCCGAACATTGTCAGCATAACGGCAACCGTCAGAACGGATTGAAGCACGCTTCGCCTTACGGTTCCTTCGGAGATTGAGCCGATACGCTCGCTGATGACGCTTTCACGAATCAGATAAGTCAGCTGCCAGTCCGTTCCGTTTACCGGGATATATGTCAGCGTTTCGTGAATGTCATTGTAGGTAAACGAAACAACGCCCTGCTTACCCGACTGAAAGTCCTTTACAAAGGCGTTATATGAATTTGGTTCCTCAAAAGCCGCTTTCCGCATCGCCTCCAGCAGATTGTCTTCCATAGCGAGACCACCGAGAACAGAGTTTGTGAGGGCTGTGCCGTTTACTGTATAGAGGTTGCAAAATGTCGCATCACCGGTATTGGTTGTCATCGAAACGCCTGAAAGCATTTCATTCATATTGATTGCCATAAAGCATACGGACAGTCTTTTGCCCCGAAAGCTGATGTTGATCGGCGCGGCGATGATAACGGTCTTTTCCTTACTTTCGGGATTGAGAATGGAGATATCAGGCTCACTGAGCGTTTTATAATCAAAGCCGTAATCAGCGATATTGTTATCGGTTCCCGCAGAGGTGTAAATCAGTCCATCGGTATCCACAAACGCAAACTTATCCAGATGGTAAAGCTGCTTCATGCGCGTCTGATAAGCCTCCAAATGCACTTTGTCACTGAGGTCCTCCTCCGTCATCAGTTCGATTGCGACGCGGATGGTCTGTATCTTATCCTGCAGATTCTTTTCAACAACCTGTTCACGCCGTCCGGCAAGCTCATCCAAATAGAGCAGACTGACCGAGCGAACAGCATCTTCCGTGTCTCTTTTGGCGTTATAGCCCATCCATACGGTACCCAGCACAAGAATTACTGCAAGGATGATGCTTCCGACCACGGCGATTGTTGCCGTTCGATTACTTTTTACCTGCTTCACCATAGCTTCACACCGTTTCCTTTAGACTGATGATGAGAATCTCGGATTCTCCCATTCATATCAATTATACATGATAAACCGTCAGCGCGCAAGTGTGAGCTGCCGGAATTTGCTATTACTCAGATTGAATATTATCGTCAGTTTTCTTCTTGTCATCGTCATTGAGATAGTGTATAATAGAATAGAAAACAATATTTTATAGGCAATACCGCATAATTCAGGTGTGCG
>JBGUUF010000581.1:0-9604 GCA_045133435.1 Acutalibacteraceae bacterium | reverse complement strand
TTTTCTATCTTGCCATTGTTCTCAATCTTCACATAGTCAAAGACATCTTGCATTTCAATGTCTTTATCTTCTGTGATTATGTAAGTATTTGTTCCATCCGATTCCGCTATTACCTTTACAGAATCAACCTTGAGAATTATTACATCTTCATCTCGCTCATAAGAAATCACATCACCTTTATTCAAATAAGCAAATCGCAAATCTCCATTATGAAACACATACTTACCAGCACTTGAATCAGACTGAGCTTCATCATAAACATTAAAGCTAGGTATATAATTTCCATAGCCGTCATCTCCACCCTCATCTTGGGTTATAACTATGACATCCTCCCCATAAACAGCGAAGTTTGTCTCGGTGCTATCGTCGAGGTTAAGAATTCCCCTGTCGGCGAAGTCGTCCATCGTGGCATTCTTGATATTCTGAATCGCCTCGGTGTAAAGTTCGCAGGTGTATACCTTGCTCAGCGGGGCATTTGTAGCGGAATTCAGCAAAAACGCCTTGACGAGGTAATACTGCGGCATCTCGCTTATGCTGACCTCGACCTCCGCGAGCTGTGCATCCGCCGTAACGTCTGTCTTGCCCGAGCCGAGCATCTTAATGCCGTCCTCATCGTAAATCGCCACGACAAGCGTGCAATCACGCTGTGCGCCGTATTCGACTGTCGCCGTGGTGCCGTTCATCTCGATGTCGGTCACCGAATATTCTCGGGTCGCGGCATCGTCGCTGTACTCGCCGTCGTTATAGTCCTCGATAGTGCTCGCCACCAATTCACCGAACGAGTTCGTACCCGATATTTCCAACTCATCATTGGAAACCTGCGCGGTAGTCTCGCCCGTCTGATTTGCCGAGTCACTCGCCGCGAACGCATTCGCAGGCAGCATGGCAAACAGCATTGCCATAACAAGGAACGCAGCCGCGATTCGACTATGCATTTTGATCATATAAATCAGTCCTTTCATAGCTGTTAAAAAACGCAATGTTTTTTCATACGACAATATTATACTCCTGATTTCCAAAAAGTGACAGACGTTATATTCAACGAATTTTAATATAAATATTCGTTGAATTGCATAATAATCCAGTAATACAGCTATATATTTTCACTAAACACACAAAAAGACACCCGACTTTCATCGGATGTCTTTTTGTACGCTGAAATTCAGCTTATTTGTATGTGATATGCTCCCAATCCTCGAAGCTTTCGACCTTTTTCCACCTGTAAAAGGCCTTGCGGAGCGCCGCGTTTTTCTTGTTATTGCGCCAGCCTGTATTTACCGCATTGTCGGTCCATGTATTCAGCTCACACCCCTCTGGCAAGCCTGCTTTGAGTGTGGCAATTTCATTTTTATCCAAAGCACACCCCGAAATATACAGCCGCTTTAAATTCTTGCACTCGGTCATAACGGTCGGATTCGTCACCCGTCTGTTGAAACAGATGTTGACATCCTCCAGATTTGGCAGCTTGGTGAGCGGGGTCAGATCGGTGAATCTGTTAAAGAAAAGCTCGACATAATTCAACTCGGTCAGCTCCGCAAGCGGGGATATATCTGTAATTCGATTGTCCGCCAGAATCAGCACTTGCAGCTTTTTGAGATTGACTATCTCGCTGATGTCGGTGATATAGTGATGTCCTAAATCCAGCGCACGCAATTCGGTGCAATATTTGAAGAGCGGTGAGAAATCATTCTGATTTCCGACAAACGAATCCCCCACATCCACCAATGTGGAAAATACTTGCACGTCTGTGCGCACGGTGTAATGCAGAAATTTTATCTTCCACACAAACTGAACCTGCGGATACTGCTCGCGAAGTGTCCCCATCTCCTCATTGCTGAAGCCGCAGTCGCACATCTCGATCTTGGTTATATTCGGGAAGAATTTTATCGCGCTGTGCAGCTCGCTGAGGTCGGATATCTTCATATTATTCAATATCAGCTCGGTGGTGGAGTCATCCACTTCGATGTCGTAAATCCTCGCTTTGCAATTAAATACGCACTCCGAGTCCTCGGGAATGCTCTGTTTCACCGCATACAATTCATCACAAAGCGGGTAATATTCCGAGTTGATAAATTTGAGCGAGGTGAAATATTTTATCATTTTAAAGCATTCTGTCGGCATGTCCGGTGTAATGGTAAAGCTCTCAATGTTGCTGTCGTATCTTGCGTTGTTTACCGGTACGCTCCACAAAATCTCCACGCCGCTCAGCATTTCTGATATTTGCTCGAACTGCTCTGCCGAAATTTCCTGCCCGCGCAGGTCCAACTTCTGCAAATTTTCAAATTCAGCCAGCGGAGAGTAATCCTCCAGCACTTCACCGCTCAGTGTGATCTCAGTTATATCCCTGTCGTAAGCCTGACCGCCCACATATATGTAAGGATGCGTCACGTCATAGAGCCATCTCACTCCGCCTTTAAGATAAAATATCCCTCCCGCCGCCGCCAGTGCGACAACCAATACTACTAATAATATCCATACTTCACCGTGAGCCTTTTTCCTCTGCCCTTTCAAGACCTGCTTTTCAAAATCGGAATCTTTCATCAAAAAATCCCCTCCGTTCCCAATCATTATTTTAATTATACCGCATAATTTTTTATTTGTATATAACAAAATATTAAAAGGGCAAATCAACGATATTTTTATCGTAATTCGCCCTTTTACATTTATAAATACATGCTTAAATTAGATCTTTGCGATGTCGATTACAGAAAGGTCTGTGTTGCCTGCATTCTTGAGGCAAGTAACGAGAGCCTTAGCTGTGTCGAGAGATGTGAAACAGTGTACACCGCACTCAACAGCATTTCTTCTGATAAGATAGCCGTCGCGGTTGGTTTCCATGCCCATTGTCGGGGTGTTGATGATGAGGTCAAGCTCGTTATTGATTATCATATCAATGTAATTCGGTGAGCCTTCCTCAATTCTCTTGACAATGTTGTTCTTGATGCCCTTGTCAGCGAGATATTTGCCTGTACCCTCGGTGCAGTATATCTCATAGCCGAGTTCTTCAAAGTCCTTGGCGATCGGAACGACTTCTTCCTTATCCATATCCTTAACGGTAATGGCGATCTTCTTGGTGCGCGGCAGACGGATGCCTGTGCCTGTGAAGGCCTTAATGAGGGCTTCCTCATAGGTGTATGCAATACCGAGAACTTCGCCTGTGGACTTCATTTCCGGACCAAGGCTGATGTCTGCACCATAGAGCTTTTCAAATGAGAACACCGGCATCTTGATGGCGATAGTCGGCTGCTCCTTCTGGAGACCGTATTCATAGCCGAGATCGGGGATCTTCTTATCGCCGAAGAGACACTGTGTTGCCAACTTGACGATCGGGATACCTGTTATCTTGCTGATATACGGAACTGTTCTGGAGGAACGCGGGTTAGCTTCGATAATGTAAACCACATCGTCCTTTACGATAAACTGAATGTTTATCATGCCGCGAACGCCGAGTGCAAGTGCAAGGTTGCGGGTATCTTCTACGATCTTCTCCTGAACCTTCTTGCTTATCGACTGGCAGGGGTATACCGAGATGGAGTCGCCGGAGTGAACGCCTGCGCGCTCGATGTGCTCCATGATACCGGGGATGAGGATGTCTGTGCCGTCGCAGATAGCGTCAACTTCGACTTCCTTGCCCATGATGTATTTATCGACCAGAATCGGGTGATCCTGCTGGATTCTGTTGATGATTCCGATGTATTCCTGAATTTCCTTATCGGAGAATGCGATGTGCATGCCCTGACCGCCGAGAACGTAGGACGGACGGACGAGAACGGGGTAGCCGATCTCATTTGCTGCGGCAATGGCTTCGTCGCAGGTGAATACAGTCTTGCCCTTTGCCTTGGGGATGTTGCACTGAGACAGGATTTGGTCGAAGAGCTCGCGGTCTTCAGCCTTATCCATATTTTCAGCAGATGTACCGAGGATTCTCACGCCCATGTCGTGCAAAGCCTGGCACAGCTTGATCGCTGTCTGACCGCCGAACTGCACAACAGCGCCATAGGGCTGTTCGAGTTCAACTATATTGCGAACGTCTTCGGGAGTGAGCGGCTCGAAGTAGAGCTTGTCGGCAACGTCGAAGTCGGTGGAAACTGTCTCGGGGTTGTTGTTGACAATAATAGTCTCATAGCCTGCTTCTCTCAGTGCCCATACGGAATGAACCGAGCAGTAGTCGAATTCAACACCCTGACCGATACGGATAGGACCTGAACCGATAACCATGATTTTCTTCTTGTCAGTGGTCGGATCGACCTCATTTTCACTCTCATAGCACGAATAGAAATAAGGTGTTTCTGCGTCGAATTCTGCGGCGCAGGTGTCAACCATCTTGTATGCAGCTTTAATGTTGTTGTCATAACGCATTGCGCGGACTTCGTCCTCGCTCTTGCCGCATATCTCGCCAATGACCTTATCGGTGAAGCCGTGCAGCTTGGCGCGGCGGATTGTCTCAATGCTGAGGTCCTCTTCAATCATCTTCTCTGTCTCGACGATTGAAGCCAGCTTATCAATAAACCACGGGTCGATAGTGGTGATTTCATTGAGCTTTTCATATGTGTATCCGCGGCGGAGAGCTTCGGCGATCACGAATATACGTCTGTCGTCCACAGCGTAGAGTGCCTTGTCAAGAGACTCGTCATCCAGCTCCATAACTTCCTTCATGCGGAGGCTGTAAATGTTAGTCTCAAGGCAGCGGATAGACTTCATGAGCGCGCTCTCGAAGTTGATGCCGATACCCATAACTTCGCCTGTTGCCTTCATCTGTGTGCCGAGCTTTCTCTTGGCATAGACGAACTTATCAAACGGCCAGCGCGGAATCTTTAATACGCAGTAGTCGATGGTAGGCTCGAAGCAAGCATATGTTTTCTTTGTGATTGCGTTAGGAATTTCATCCAGACGGTAACCCAAAGCGATTTTTGCCGAAACCTTTGCGATCGGATAACCTGTTGCCTTGGAAGCGAGAGCCGAAGAACGGCTTACGCGGGGGTTAACTTCGATAACAGCGTATTCAAAGCTGTTGGGGTTGAGAGCAAACTGCACGTTGCAGCCGCCCGATATCTGTAACTCGTCGATAATTGCGAGAGCTGCACTTCTGAGCATCTGATGCTCCTTGTCGCCGAGTGTCTGTGACGGAGCAACAACGATGGAGTCACCTGTATGAACGCCGACCGGGTCGAGGTTTTCCATATTGCATATGGTGATGCAGTTGCCTGCGCTGTCGCGCATAACTTCATACTCGATTTCCTTCCAGCCGCCGATGTATCTCTCGATGAGAGCCTCGGTTACACGGCTGACCTGCAGACCGTGACCGCATATCTCAACCAGCTCGTCGTGATTGTATGCAATACCGCCGCCTGTGCCGCCGAGTGTGAATGCAGGGCGAACAACAACGGGGTAGCCGATCTTCTCAGCGAATGCAACGGCATCCTCAACCGTGTGAACGACAAGACTGTCGGCACAGGGCTGATTGATCTTTTCCATTGTATCCTTGAATTCCTGTCTGTCCTCAGCCTTGCGGATAGTGTCGGCCGTGGTACCGATCATTGTGACATTATGCTCGGCGAAGAAGCCTTCCTCCTCCAGTTCAACAGCGAGGTTGAGGGCATTCTGACCGCCCAGAGTCGGCAGAATAGAGTCGGGTTTCTCGGCAAGAATTACCTTTTTAATTGTATCGGTGGTGAGCGGCTCGATGTAAACCTTGTCCGCGATGTCCTTATCTGTCATGATAGTAGCGGGGTTTGAGTTGATAAGTACGACCTCAACGCCCTCTTCCTTCAGCGAACGGCAGGCCTGTGTACCTGCATAGTCGAATTCAGCGGCCTGACCGATGATAATAGGACCTGAACCTATAACTATAACCTTTTTAATATTCGGATTTTTAGGCATTTTTCTTCGCCTCCATCATAGCAATAAATTTACCGAAGAGCGGTGCGGAATCCTGCGGACCTGCGCATGCTTCGGGGTGGAACTGCACTGTGAACACATGACCGTTCTTGTAACGGACGCCCTCGCAGCTTCCGTCGTTTACATTAACATGGCTCATCTCAGCGATCGCGGGGTCTATCGACTTCTCATCCACCACATAGCCGTGGTTCTGAGATGTGATGTAGATGTGACCTGTTTCAAGCTCCTTTACAGGGTGGTTTGCACCTCTGTGACCGTACTTGAGCTTGTATGTATTGAAGCCGTTAGCGAGTGCTGTGAGCTGATGTCCGAGGCAGATAGCGAAAATCGGTGTCTTGGAAGCTATCAGCTTCTTTATCTCCTCAACGATAGCGCCGCACTGCTTGGGGTCGCCGGGGCCGTTGGAGAGCATGATTCCGTCGGGATCAGCCGCCAATATCTCCTCTGCTGTGGTGCTTGCGGGATATACTGTAACCTCGCAGCCGAGATTTACCAGTGAATTCTGGATGTTGCGCTTGGAACCGAAGTCCATGAGCGCGACCTTGTATTTGCCGCCCTGACCGATGGTGTATTTCTCGGCGCAGGTAACGGTAGGAACTGTCTCGGGCAGTGTGTATGCCTTGATCTCCTTCATGCACTCGTCCATGTCAAAGCTCTCACCGAAGGTTATCATGCCGCGCATCGTGCCGGATTCACGCAGATGCTTGGTCAGAGCACGCGTGTCGATTCCCTGAATTACAGGGATGTTGTTTTCAATGAGATATTCCTTCAGGGAACCCTCAGAGCGGAAATTGGAATCAAGTCGGTTAATCTCTCTCACAATGTATGCTTCCACCCAAGGCTTGCGCGACTCGGTATCCTGCGTACACACGCCGTAGCTTCCGATAATCGGGTATGTCATAACAACGCCCTGACCCGCATAAGACGGGTCTGTGAGCAGCTCTCGATAGCCTGTCATTGAAGTATTGAATACGATCTCGCAGACAGTTTTCTTTTCCGCGCCGACAGATTCGCCCTGATAAACGCGTCCGTCTTCCAGAATCAACCATGCTTTCATTTGCCGTTCATTCCTTTTCTAAATAATTTTTATTTATACGCTATATATAAATACGCATTTTTTCTATTATATCACTACATCCCACACAATTCAATACACAATTAATGAATAATATGGATTTTTATGAGATTTTGTTTTGTTGAAAATACCTTCCGATAAATTAAAATGCCTTTTTGATTCTCTCGATGGCCGCCACGGAGTTTTCATAGGAACCAAAGGAGGTCAGTCGGAAGTAACCTTCACCGCTCGGACCGAAGCCTGAACCCGGTGTGCCTACAACACCTGCCTTATTGATGAGCAGGTCGAAGAATTCCCATGATGTGAGGTTATCGGGAGTCTTGAGCCAGATGTAAGGTGCATTCACGCCGCCGAACACAGTAAATCCTGCGTCAGCAAGACCTTCACGGATCACCTTGGCGTTGTTGAGGTAGTATGCGATAGTCTCCTTTATCTGCTTCTGACCCTCGGCTGTATAAACCGCTTCTGCGCCGCGCTGTACGATGTAGGGCACGCCGTTGAACTTTGTGGTCTGACGTCTGTTCCACAGGGCATTGAGCGAAACGCCGTTGCACTCGAGTTCCTTGGGAACTACGGTGTATCCGCAGCGTGTGCCTGTGAAGCCTGCGGTCTTACTGAAGCTGCGGAATTCGATAGCGCACTTCTTTGCGCCCTCTATCTCAAAGATGCTGTGCGGGATGTCCTCTGTGATGAATGCCTCATAAGCCGAATCGTAGAGGATAACCGAGCCGTTTGCAAGTGCATAATCCACCCACTTTTTCAGACCTTCGTATGTTATCGAAGCGCCTGTGGGATTGTTCGGGAAGCAGAGGTATATCATATCCGCCTTCTTTTCGGGGAGAGCGGGAGCAAAGCCGTTCTCGGCTGTGCAGGGCATGTAGACCAGCTTGTTCCATCTGCCGTCAGCGCCCAATTCGCCGGCTCTGCCAGCCATTGCATTGGTGTCAACATACACAGGATAGACCGGGTCGCAGACTGCAACTACATTGTCCTTGCCGAAGATGTCGCCGATGTTGCCTGTGTCGGACTTTGCGCCGTCGCTGACGAACACCTCGTCAGGCTTGATGTCGATACCGCGCGCTTCGTAGTCGTTCTTTACGATAGCTTCGCGCAGGAATGCATAGCCCTGCTCGGGACCGTAGCCGCGGAATGTATCTTCACAGCCCATCTCGTCGCATGCCTTTTTCATTGCATCGACAACAGCGGGAACGAGCGGCTTGGTGACGTCGCCTATGCCCAGTCTGATGATGGACTTGTCGGGATTAGCTTCTGTATAAGCAGCCACTCTCTTGGCTATATCCGAAAAGAGATAGCTCTGGGGCAGCTTTACGAAATTTTCATTGATCTGAAACATGTTAAAATGCCTCCTGCATTAAGGATATTTATCAAAGCTCGACTGTGCCTTCAAATACGAAGGTCGCCGGGCCTGTCATGTAAATCGTGTTTTCCTCGCGGTCCCACTCGATCTTCAAATCGCCGCCGCGCAGCTTTACATTCACTGTATTGCCGCTGACCACACCGTTGAGTATCGAAGCGACCGACACCGCGCACGCGCCTGTACCGCATGCCCATGTCTCGCCTGAGCCGCGCTCCCACACACGCATCTGCACCGTGTCGGAATTTATCGGCTTGACGAATTCGGTATTCACCCTGTCGGGGAAAATCTCGTGGTTCTCGAACTTAGGACCGATTTTGTCCAGCTCCATGCCGTCAACGTCGTCCACAAATGTGATACAGTGGGGATTGCCCATCGACACGCTTGTGACATTCCACACCTCGCCATCAACATCTATCGGCTGGTTTATCATGCTATCGCCGTCAAACTTCACGGGAATGAGCGCGGGCTTGAGTATCGGACTGCCCATGTTCACGCGGACTGCCGTAACCTCGCCGTCCTCGACTGTGAGCCACGCGGTCTTAATGCCCGAGAGCGTATCTATTTTGATCTCGGTCTTGTCGGTCAGACCCTTGGCATAAACATACTTCGCGAAGCAGCGGATGCCGTTGCCGCACATCTTTGCCTCAGAGCCGTCGGCATTAAATATGCGCATCTTGAAATCGGCGCTGTCAGACGGGCAGATCAATATGATTCCGTCCGAGCCGACACCGAAGTGGCGGTCGCTGAGTTTTATCGAAACCTGCGCAGGGTCGAAGTCGATGCCGTCCATGCAGTTGATATAAAGGTAGTCGTTTCCGATACCGTGCATTTTTGTGAAATTCACTGTAAATTCATCCTTTCCACAATTTTCAGAGCGATTTTTTGGACATTTTATGGTTTTTTCACTCGATTTTTCAAAAAAAAAGGAATAGCAGATGAACTGCTATCCCTCTATTGGAATAACTTTGGAAATAACTATTGTGTTTTTTGCACTTAATTCGGATTTTACAAAATCAAAGAAAACACAGGTCATTGTCATAATACTCCGTTCAAAATTTTTTGTGCTACGCTTACCAGCGTATCTCCCGAATCCATGCTTTTTTTCTGCATGAATCTGTGTGCGTCAGGCTCGGTCATATTATTTCGCTCCATAAGCAAAGCCTTTGCCTTAAATATAAGATCCTTTTCCTCATCGGTACGCTCCGCAGGCTTTTGTTCCTTGCGGCCGAAGTTGTTGAGCCTGGTCCATTTAT
>JBGUUF010000580.1:0-3792 GCA_045133435.1 Acutalibacteraceae bacterium | reverse complement strand
GGAGGAAGCTGTGCCTGCACGGTGTTTTTGTCGGCGAGCTGTGCAAGCTGATTTATCTGTGCCATTGCGGAGGAATCAAACTGCGAAGAGAAGACAGGATTGCTCGCAATATCGGTCTGAACGAATTGGATGAAAGCGGGAAGTGTCATTGACGAGGGTGTGTATCCCGACTGCGCGTAGTAATAGACATACAACAGCTTCATCTGTTCCGCGTCCATACCAAGCATAGTTGCAAGGTTGTCGTAGGTCATCGGCGCTGTGACGGCATTTACATCGGTGTATGCGGCGAGCATCTGCATCTGCGCGAGTGTCGCTGCGTCGAACATAGATGAATATGTCGGGTCGGAGGCGACCTCATTTATTATGAAGTCGGCAAAGGTCGGAAGTGTCATCGTAACTGAGCTTGCACCGCCGTTTTGGCTGTAATAGAGCAGGAAAAGCTGCTTTACCTGCGACTTGTCCATGCCGAAAAATTCGGCGAGTTCCGAATAGCTCATTGATTTGGTGAGGGTGTCTTTGTCGGCGAATTTCTCCAACTGACTTATGTTTTCCTTAATATCCGCATCGAGATATTCCGCAAACATTTGGTTTGGGACGACCTTTTCGGAAATAAAATGCAGCATTTGGCTCATGGTTATCTGCGGCAGAGTATCGCCCGAATAGTAGTTGTAATACAACAGCTTGAGGAAGGATGAGTCGATGTTCATGTCCGCGCCCATGGCCTTTACCATGTCTGCCATTTCGTCGGCGGTATATGGCTTTCCGAGCAGTGCGGTGTAACTCAGCACGCTGTTGACGCTGTCATCTTCCGCGAGGTCGTCGCCGATAGACGCGACCTTTTCTTCGTCTTGATTTTCATAAAGCACGACGATTTTGTTTGAGGTGGGGAAGATGTCCGCTATCTCGTCCTCAAATGAAATGGAATAAGTGGTTTCTGTAATCCCCTGAAGAAAAGCGGAAGCAACGAACAGCAGCGGGAAGAATCCCGCAATGACGCGGCGGAAACGGTAGCTGAAGCCCGCGATTTTGCTCATCGGGACATTCATTTCCTTTTTTGCGGTCTTTTCTATCAGCTTGTCGAATATAAGAATAAGCACGGGCAGAACGGTGAATACGCATATCATGCTGCACAATACGCCCTTTGCAAGCACCAAGCCTAAGTCCATGCCTATCTTAAAACTCATAAACACCAGCATGATAAGTCCGATAACAGTGGTCATGCCGCTGCTGGTGATAGATGAAAATGCGTGGCTCAAGGCATTTTTCATGGCGGTGTTGTTGTCGGGAGAACATGCTTTTTCCTGACGGTAGCGGTTCATCAGAATTATCGAGTAATCCATTGAGAGCACGACCTGCAAAATTGCCGCAATGGAAAATGTCATATTTGAAACGCTGTCGAACATCAGATTGCTGCCCATATTGATGACGATCGCAATGCCTATCGTCGCCAGGAATAAGAACGGTTCTGTCCATGAAGCGCACATTGCGAACAGCACGATCATCATCAGACCGAAGGCTAGGCATATCAGCCACAGCGGCAGTTCCGAGCTTCCGGTATTGTCATTTTTGTAGGTCATTTCGTAGGAGGAAAATTCCTTTTCGATAGTGTCTTCGATCGAGGTTTCTTCCTTTGAGCCGTAGTCATATGATGTGTTCACGGTGAACAGAGTGTATTCATCTTTGTTGCCGCTTTCCGCATCATAATCCACGCTGTCAACATATTGAATTTCTTCCAATTGACTGAGAACATCTGTTTTTTGTTCCTCCGTCAAGTCTTTGAACCTTACGCGAATGGTGTTTGACACCGAAGTTTCGGCAAATTCTTCGCCCATAATGTCCATGCCCGTTTTCATCGAGGAATCATCGGGCAGATACTTTGTCATGTCCGTGTTGATATTTACACTCGGTATCATGACACCGCAGGCGATACACAGAGTCAGCATTGCCGCCAGAACTATGTATCGTTTGTTTACGATAAAATCAGCGATTTTTTTCATTATCAACGCTCCTTGTTTCACAAAATCTTGACTTTTCGCCACTCTTATATTATACTGTACTTTAAGAGTTGAAAACAACCAACTGTTGATTTTAAAATGCTGTGATGTAAACAAAACCGAGAGTATTTGTCTTTAAGTCAACAAAAATCACAAATTAGTTGAGGTGGGAATGCATGGAAAATCAAAGAGTGCGCATCAGCAAAAAGATGCTGAAAAGTGCACTGCTCAAATTATTGAAAGAGAAGAGCATTGACAAGATAACGGTCTATGAGCTTTGCAGCACGGCGGAGATAAATCGAACCACATTTTACAAATATTACGGCAGTCAGTATGACCTGCTCAAGGATATTGAGCGCGATTTTTTCAGCGATTTGGAAAAATATCTGCTCTTGTATACTTCGTCAAAGATAAACGCCTTGCAGCAGGCGCTGGAGTATATTGCGGCCGACCGTGATAATTTATGCGTGCTGCTCAACTCCATTAATGACCCGGGATTTTCCGAGCGATTGTTTTCACTTCCCTCGATATGCGAGATTTTGGATGATTACATCCGATGCAAAAAATTTTCGGACAATATGAGGGAATACATCAGAGTGTTTTTCTGCAACGGCGGACTTGCCATTGTGCGTAAATGGCTCAACGACGGATGTCGGGAATCCACTGAGGAGATATCGGAGCTGCTGTTTAAATTGAGCGATGCTCCGATAGATTAAAATATTTATATCTGTATGCAAAAAGTCGGCAAGGATGTCTTGAAATCCCTGCCGACTTAATTTTTATTTTGATTTATCCCAACAGCACATCCGACACAAGCATAATGCAGAAACCGACCAGCAGCGAATAGGTCGCGCCGCGTTCGCTTCCGTGAGCGTGTGTTTCGGGAATCATCTCGTCGCTTATTACATACAGCATCGTACCGCCCGCAAAAGCGAGAGCAAACGGTAGGATTGCCGAAGCGATACTCACTGTGAAATAGCCTATCAGCGTGCCGACAACTTCAACAAGTCCCGTTATCATCGCACAAACGAAGGTCTTGCGTGTGCTCACACCTGCGGCGAGCATCGGCCCGATGATGACCATGCCTTCGGGGATATTCTGCAACGCGATACCTCCGGCTATCATCAATGCCTGTGATGTGTCGCCCGAGCCGAAGCCAACACCTGCGGCAATTCCTTCGGGGAGATTATGTATTGCGATAGCTGTAACAAACAGCAGGACTTTGCTCAGATTGGCATTGTGGTGTTCCTCTGTGTCTGCACCCATCAGCTTATGAAGATGGGGCACCACCTTGTCTATAAAGTTGAGGCATATCGCGCCCGCGAATATTCCCGCAACGGTGATTATCAATCCGAATTTTCCGCCGTAATCGAGAGAGGGCAGGATAAGTCCCAGCACCGCCGCCGCCAGCATGACACCCGCCGCAAAGGACAGGATGATGTCCGAAAATTTATGAGACAGATTTTTGAATATAAAGCCTATGCAGGAGCCTATGATAGTCGCTCCGCCCACTCCCAGCGCGGTGAGTAATACTAATTCCATAAATAACACCCTCAGATGATTTTTCAACATATCATTAACATTATAATATCACCTATAAACAGCGCTTGTCAACAGCTTTTTCTTTGACCGCAGGGAAATCAATTTTATGGGGATTTGCTATTGTATTCGCCAAAATCCATTGTAAATCATAGTGCATCTCGCTCGTTCGGCTTCGCCTCACTTCTGAAGGCTCCGCCCTCAGTCTCCCGCGATGGCGCCGCCCTCGACCCGGCAGGGAGCCAGCCCCCTGCACCCC
>JBGUUF010000579.1:0-3271 GCA_045133435.1 Acutalibacteraceae bacterium | reverse complement strand
TAAAGACACCTGTCAATAGATTAACGAACCTCAAAACCAATTTTTTTGACAAAAATTTTTGTAATTTTTTGGTCTTATAACATTTTTGCCAAAAAACCTGCCTTAAATTCGCCTGCAAGCTATCAATTTTGTGCATTATTTACTTCAGAACGGCATTAATCGCATTGTATGCAAAAAAAGCATATCATATTACTTAATTTTACATAATCGTGCCGCTAAAAAATTATATTATCACTATTTCATCTTTATAATTGACAACAAGGGCGAAATATTTTATAATATTACCAAATCAACCGTTAAGGCGGTATTTCTCAGACGCTTTTAATGAAAGGATGAAAAATTTTGAAACTCAGCAAAAAGCTCCGCTCGGCTCTCTTGATTTTTCTGTCGCTTCTGATGGTCGTGACTACAGTCACTTCCTGCGGCAAGGACGAGACTGTTGAGGAAAAGAAATCGACCATTCCCGACGAGGCTGTGGTCGAATACGACGACAAATACAAGAATTTCTATGAAATATTTGTCCGCTCTTTCAGCGACTCCGACGGTGACCGCATAGGCGACATCAACGGTGTCATCAGCAAGCTCGACTACCTCAAGGCGGCCCAAGGCGCTGACGATTCCAAGTCGCTCGGCATCAACGGCATCTGGCTAATGCCGGTCTGCCCCTCCCCCTCCTACCACAAATACGACATCACCGACTACTGCGCCATCGACTCCAGCTATGGCACGATGGAGGATTTTGAAAATCTCGTCAAGGCATGCGATGAGCGCAACATCACTCTGATCATCGACATGGTGTTCAACCACACCTCCGACGACCACGAATGGTTCATCAATTTCTGTGAAAATCTCAAGGCTGAGGCTAAGGGAGAAGAACTTCCCCACGACGCAAAATATTCCGAATATTACTCCTATGTGACCGAGGATGAAAAGCTCGACGGCGTGAGATACAAGGCGATCTCCGGCACTGATTATTTCTATGAGTGCAACTTCAGCGACGACATGCCCGAGCTTAATTATGACAGCGAATATGTCTGGGAAGAGGTTTTCAACGTCTGCGATTTCTGGATCGACAAGGGTGTTGACGGATTCCGCTTTGACGCTGTTCTCTACTTCTACTACAACAACACTCCCAAAAATGTTGAAGTCCTCAATAAGATAGTTGAGCACTGCAAGTCCAAGAATCCCGATTTCTACACAGTCGGTGAGGCATGGACCAGCTCGCTCGTCATCCGCGACTACTACGCCAGCGGCATGGACAGCTTCTTCAACTTCTCCTATGCAAACACAAACGGTGCTATCCAGAAAGCTGTCAAGAAACAGCAGGGTGAGTCATTTGCCCAGAGAATTCAGAACTGGAACAACACTCTTGAACTTGTTTCCGCTACCGACGCTATCGACGCGCCGTTTATCTCAAACCACGATATGTACCGCAGTTCAAGCTACTTCCAGACACTCAGCCAGCGCAAGATGGCTGCCAGCCTTTATCAGATGATGCCTGGCAACACCTTCATCTATTACGGCGAGGAAATAGGTCTCAAGGGCACTTCCACTGACTCCAGCAAGAAGGACCCGACCGCCCGCATGCCGATGAAGTGGTCCGCAAGCGAGAGCGGCACAGGCATCACCTACGCTTCGGGTACTGACCCGAATGTAAATCAGGATGAGATCGTGGCTGCATTCGACCAGTGGGACGATGAAAATTCACTGCTCAACCACTACCGCAATCTTATCAAGCTCAAGAACCAGAACCCCCAGATCGCACGCGGTGTTGTCACAGCCTGTGACTTCAAGGATTCTGCTATCTGCGCATACACCTGTGTATATGACGGCGTCGCTGTCATGGTTATCCACAACCTCGTTCTGGATGAAAGCACATTTGACCTCAATGCGCTTGGCTACGGCGATTTCAGCGAGTTCAGAGGCTACGTCGTGAGCAAGGGTCTGCCGGATGAAGTAGAGACTGATTCCGCACCTGTATTCGGTGCATCCTCCGAAGCCGAAGAAGCCACAGAGGAAAAGGAAGCAATTGCATCGCTCACCAACGGCACACTCGTTATCCCCGGCAGAACCACAGTTGTGCTCCGCTCCACCGAGCATTACGACGACGTTAAGATTTCCGCAGACTCCATCACAACATCCGCAGAAGATGAAGTCGTTCAGGTTAACGAATAATTTTTAAGCGTTATTAAATGATAAAAATACAGGCTCTGTCTCAAAGGCAAAGCCTGTATTTTTTACCCGCGCGAAGGAGAAATACAATGCAAAAATACAAATTTTTCAGCCACACGGAATGCGAGTGCTTCCCCTGCCACAAGGGCACGGGTGAGAAATTCAACTGCCTGTTCTGCTACTGCCCGCTGTATGCGCTGGGCGACAAATGCGGCGGGAATTTCGTCTATCTCGAAAACGGCATAAAAAGCTGCGAGAATTGCCTGATCCCCCACAGCGAGGGCGGATATGATTATATAATGAACAAGATACGCGCCGTGTGCGACATGGCAAAAAGGTAAAAAACGGAGGTACTCACTCGATCAAGAGCAGTACCTCCGTTTTTATTTATGAAATATGAAATTAAATCAAATTACTTGAAATACTTCACGCCGGAGAGGAATATCTTCTGATCCTTTTCGCCGGGAACATTCTTGTAAAGATTGTTGCCCATACGCTCGGAGTGACCCATCTTACCGAATACGCGTCCGTCGGGTGATGTGATACCTTCGATAGCGCATACCGATCCGTTGGGATTCCACTCGATGTCCGCAGAGGGATTGCCGTTGGGATCGACGTACTGTGTGGCGACCTGACCGTTTGCAATGAGCTTGCCGAGCATTTCGTCATTAGCAACGAATCTGCCTTCGCCGTGAGATACGGGAACGGTGTGCATCTCGCCGACCTCGCATTCAGCCAGCCACGGGGACTTGACGGAAGTTACACGGGTGTAGACCATGCGGGAGACGTGTCTGCCCAGTGTGTTGAAGGTCAAAGTCGGGTCGTCCTTACCGATTTCGGTTATCTTGCCGTAAGGCACAAGTCCCAGCTTGATGAGAGCCTGGAAGCCGTTGCAGATACCGAGCATCAGACCGTCGCGCTGTTCGAGCAGCTTGGTGATCTCATCAGCAATAAAGGGATTGCGGAATGTAGTTGCGATGAACTTGCCCGAGCCGTCGGGTTCGTCACCGCCCGAGAATCCACCGGGAAGCATGACGATCTGAGACTGCGAAATTCTCTTTGCCATCTCCTTGATAGTCTCCTCGATGTGAGCGGGAGT